>NZ_JAJNIU010000017.1:0-65939 GCF_022386355.1 Mammaliicoccus sp. L-M44
CCACGAAATTAGCATCATGCTAGCAAGTTAAGCGAACACTGACATGATAAATTAGTGGTTAGCTATATTTTTTTACTTTGCAACAGAACCTTTAATTAAAGGTAGTCATTCAAGTAGAATTCCTGAAAATGCAGTAGGTATTTCTTTTTATAAAGGATAATAAAGAATTTTAAGTACAGCTTTTAAGATTACTTTGAATGCCTCCTGTTAATTTATTTAGAAAGTAGGTAAATATCTTATGAGAAAATTGTTCAATTACATGATGACAATTATTGTGTTCTTATTATTAGCGTGTTTGCCTGCTTTATTTGATGATCAACATTTTAGTTTTATGAACTATCTTAATGCGTTGAAGTCGACGTTTTTATACATATTTCATCCACAAGATATTATATTTACAAATAAAATATCACATGTTGAACGCAGTTTATTTCCGTTCTTTATTGAACCATGGTTGAATACTATCTTTATTTTATTTGCTGCGTTATTGTTAGCTTTTATCGTATCTTTATTATTTACTTACCTTCTATATGTTAATGAACATATTAAAAAATGGTATTTAAAAATTAATATGGTCCTATCTATTATTCCGGATATTTTTTATATACCTTTTTCAATTTCGTTGGTGATATTATTTTATAGATATACAGATATTCTATTGTTTAATGTAGCAGATAGTTTTGAGAACAAAGCTTTGTTATTTCCTGTTTTAGTACTATCCATTATCCCTTTAGTGAGTAGTGTGACATTTTTAAGTAGTATTCTAGATGATGTATCTCATACCGATTATATTGAATTTTCTAAAGCTAAGGGGTTATCAAATGTAGAGTTATATTTTAATCATATATTAAGGAATTTGTTTGCATCCTACTTAATCAATTTTAAACATATTATCTGGATCACGCTTTCAAGTTTATTACTACTGGAGAGAATCTTTAACATGCACGGTTTGTCATCATTTATATTTGATTACGGATCCCCAGAAGTATTATTTGTCACATTTATATTGATTTATATACCTGTATCTATCGCCATATTTATGAGTCATAAAGTATTGTTTACCATCACTGGCGTACAGGGAGGGTTATCATGAAGAAATTTTATATACTATTAACGTTACTTATCTTACCTGCCCTAGTGGGTGTCGTTTATTTTGATTTACTAAACATCACGCCTAAACCTATGAACTTTCTATACAATTCTAATGGGGATATTATCAAGAGTTCGCCATTTGCACCTAGCTTTAAAGCTTTGTTTGGAGTAGATGCTGCTTCTAAAAACATGTTATTTGAAGTGTTGTCTGGATATCGTATCACTTTACTGATTATCATGGTTATATCAAGTTTATCTATTCTTTGTTCAGTAGTAATTGGAACTTATTTAGCATTTAATCGTAAGACAACAAGTATTTACAGTATCTTTTCTAATGCTTTATTTTATATTCCTCAATCTATATTGGCATATATCTTATTACACCCTTTACTATATGAAACAATAGACGGCTTTACGACCAATACGCAATTTAGAATAATTTACAATATCATCATTCTGACAATCTTAATGACACCAACGACAACTATGCTGATAAAAGAATCAACCCAACACTTATTAAATCAAGACTATATCGAAGCTGCATATACCATTAGTCCTAATCATAAACATATTTTTATCAAACATGTATTACCTAACATACAAACTCAATATTTGATCATATTTTTGAGAATATGCTTTCAAACCTTGCTAGTTATGACACACCTAGCCTTCTTCAAAATATTCTTCGGAGGCACAAAAGTTTGCTATGGCCCTGCATGCGAAATTATAGAGAGACCAAGTATCAATGACTTAAGCAGTTTATTAGGCTTTCACTCAAACGAGCTAACAACAAACTGGTGGACATTTTATGCACCATTAGTTGGCATATTATATATATTCATTATTATTAATTTATTGTCTAATCTATTAAAAGTAATACAAAGATAAGAAAAGTAGCGCAAATATAATTAACCCAAAACGACCCCCAAATCCTGAACATGTTGAGACGTGTTCGGGATATTTTAATGTAAAAAGGAAGCGGAAAGGAACGTACCAGATAAAAATTGTCCAGTTTACTGTTGACATACCAAGATGGAATGTCAACAGTTTTTCAGACACTTTTCATGTGAAGATTTTTAAACGCCACTGGCTTTAAGTACTGTAATGAAGAATGTGGTCTAAAATTGTTGTACCAATTTACATAATCAAATAATTCTGTTTCTAACTGTTCTAAGTTTTAATTTATATATTTTTTATAAAAATTAAAAACCTCATCACTTATGATACGATTCACAAAAACATAACAGCAATTCTCATAAACCTCATACGTTCCGATACGTTCAAAATCCCTTTATGAAGCGGCTGAAAAAACCGCATCATTTATGATATGCTTCTGCGTATCGGTTAATGATGCGGTTTTTTATATTGTTTTATCGTCAATCTTAAACATGTAAAATAACTTTTGAATTAAATGCAGTATAAATTAATTTAGGGAGCGAGACTACGATTCAAAATGAATTTTATCCCACTTCTCATACATGCTTAGTATCTCATTTTATTCACTAATGATTTGTCCTTTGATGACATAATCCTTTTGGTTAACAAAAAATCTCACATCTTTATCTTCAATTTTATAGATATATTCTTTACCTCAGGCTGATGTAGATGTATACTTTGCTTCAACGTAATGATTCAAAAATTCTTTTTTGCTCACTGACTTACGGTCTAATAAGAAGAAAACACCATTCGCTTTATGTTTAGAAACCCCGTAATATGTTGGATCGTATAAGTCTTTATTATTTTTAGTAATCTTGTAATTATTAATCTTGAAGTTAACAGCTTTTAGAGATGTTTTAAATTTCTTATCTAGAATAAAGTTACTTTGATGTGCTGTCTAACCTCTATAATTAAAAGAAGGTTTCACAGATTCTTGTGCATGTGCTTGAGTGACATTAAATAATTCGGGCGTTACAGAAAAGCTCAAAACTAAACTACTATCTAAAATAAATTTAGAAACTTTTTTCATAAAAACCCTCCTCATATTTGTCTTACAGGCCACATTATTACATTAATATTACAATGCCACAAAATAATTATATAAAAATATAAATTTTTTACTTCTTTTTACATTCATACACGCAATTTAACTTTTGATTTTCTTAGTTTAGAGACTTATCACTATAGACAAATTACAAAGTAAATGTTTGATATAATCATAATTAAATAAAGAGCGCATATACATTGCCATGCCCCATGTTGAGAATCATTTGATATACATTGATTTTAAGTGTAAATATAAAAAAATCGCTTGGAACAAAACGTAATGTTCCAGGCGTTGCTATGATAAGTCTTATAATAGTTTCGCGAGTGCGAACATGACAAATTGTAATTGCTCATCCACTTAGAAAGGTTGAATATTGCTTTTTGTATCATTCATTCTACCTCTCATGTAAGGATCTATAGATAAATAAATGGAGTCTACTTGAACTTCACCTACTTAAGGTTCTCGTGCTTCTATTGTTTCAAATCTAAATACAACGGTCTTGAGGGATACCTTATGGTAGTTTTGCAAGTACAACTTGTTGATTATTCATTTATTATTCCTCCAGATATTTAGTCGTTGCGTCTGGTAATGACAAATCACCATTGATGATTTGGAATTCGTGACCTTGTAATGCTTCATCAGTTAATACAGAAACAAGCACTTCTGCTACATCTTCTCTTGTAATAGACGGATTTTGTACATTTTCAAATTGCGCACTCATATTGAATTGTTGCGTTTCATGTTCGTTTGTTAAAGCGCCTAGATGCACAATGGTATATTTTAAATTTGCATGTCTTAAGTAGTCATCCGCATAATGTTTAGCAATGGTATATGGTTTCAAGTCGCCTGACGCATCAAAAGCTTCTCGACGTGAGTCGTACGTTGATACCATAACAAAGTGTTGACGACCGACGTGTTCACTTGCTTTAATTGCTTTCACTGCACCGTCTAAATCTACTATGATTGTTTGATCGTCACCTGTCCTTCCACCAGAACCGACGGAAAAAAGGATTTGATCATACGGTTTAAATAATTCTATTAATTCATCAATAGATTGTTTTGCAACATCAATGTAAGTTGCATCAATACCATCTGCTTTTAAAACTTCAACTTGTTCTTCTTTTCTAACACCGGCAGTAAAGTCAACGTTTCGTGCTTTGAGTTTGCGTACGAGATGTTGACCAACGCCACCATGAGCGCCAATTATTAATGATTTCATGTGTATCGCTCCTTTTTAAAATTATTGATTAGCTAAGATTTTTAAAGCATGTTCAGCAACTGCATGTCCTGATTGAGGATTTTGACCAGTGACAATGCGACCATCTACGACTGCGAAATTACTCCAGTCATCCTCTTTTTTAAAATGTGCACCGTTACTAATAAATTCGTCTTCTAATAAATATGGCATGTATTCAGTTGTACCATTTGCTTGTTCTTCACTATTTGTAAAACCAGTCACGTCTTTATGACGAACGAGGTAATCGCCATTTTCTTTAATGTCGAGTAGACCAGCCGCACCATGACATACAGAAGAGAGAACGCCTTGGTTATTGTAAATACTTAACGCAATGTCGTTAAGTTCTTTGTTATTTCTAAAACCCCAAATCGCACCATGTCCACCTGCAAAGTAAATGGCTTGATAGTCGCTAGGATTAACCTCTTTTGGAGATAATGTTTGTCCAAATTTATTCATATAATCATGATCCGTGTAGTATTCCCAGTCCTCAGCTCCCATCATTTCAGGGTTAAGACTGATAGGATCAAGAGGCACATATCCACCGTTCGGACTTACGAAATCAACATCATAACCTGCGTCATAGAAATCTTTCGCAAAGTGTGTAACCTCTGAGAACCACGCACCCGTAGGTCTGTCTAAATTATCGTATTTCGCAATGTTTGTTACAACAATTAAAGCCTTTTTCATTGTCTTTCCTCCTCATTCATGTTTGTATAGATTACAATATCAGTTAAACCTTGGTTTAAGAGAAAGGATATGCTTATATGAAACAATATTACATTGAATATGTCTCAGATTATTGCAATATACCTAAAAGCAAACTGCGTTATTACGAGAAAAAGAATATCTTGAAACACATCGACAGAGATAGCAATAACAAGCGTTTATACACAGACGACGATATCGAAATGATTAAATTTATCCAGTGCCTAAGCAATTTGAATATGCCATTAAAAGAAATACGAAAAAACACAGACATGCTTTATCAAAACAAAATAGATGTCTCAAGCGTTTTACGCGCACACCTAGAATTCTTGAATGAACAACGGAATTTGGTCAGTAAACATATCGACTTAATTGAACAAAAATTACAAACTGCCATGACCGAGTGACGAGGGAAAGGTATATGTGAATTAAAATAACGATGCTAACAAGTCATAGACTATACACAAATCTAATCCTATTATATGTAAATCATGCTCCACTATTAAGTGAATGTACAAAAAATAGAAATTATATCAGAGAAATTCGAAGATATGTTTGGCAAGATGATTTTGATATAATAGAAGATTTAAGGCTTATAGATTCAATTAAAAAACATATAAACTAAGGGGGCAAACAGTAAAAACACGATTTGGTGATGCAAAAGAACAGCATAGTAAGAGATGGGCAAGATATAAAGGTAGTAAAAAAGTTCCATAGACACCACCGCTTATTTGCGCTGCCATAAATCATAAAAAGTTGGCAATGTATCTCGTTAAAGAGCCACAAATAGCTATGATAAAACGTAATTTAATCATGATTTTAGTGAAAATTATTAGTTTATACTAAAAACAAACTGAACTTATAAATTTAAGTTCAGTTTGTCCATAGTCTGAAATGAGGCATATGTCTCTTTTTTTATACTTTATAAACATTTTTTCTAAACACTTCTTGATATTGAACATACCCTGATAAATAGTGTTCAATATCATCAATTCTTACTCTATAGCCATGATGTTTAATGAAGAATGAATTCACAATGCGTGCTGGATTTTTGAAATACATAGCAATTTCAGGATAAAAGTAGCCTGTTCTTTCATAATCAGCTCTTAAATGTATAGTATTAATAAATTTTTCTTCATCTAAATAAGTTTCAACAAGTTCAACATAGCCTGTCTTTTTAGCTTTTTCTACTAAGTGATACGTCGCCATTAACATTTCTAAAAATGTTGGGAATGTCGTTTCCCTTTGTTGCATATAATCTAAATAACTCGATACGTTCTGAATGCCAAATTTATAATATTTCTCTTGTGGATCAATTTGTACTAATTCATTTGTACAATATCCTAACCAGTGATCATGATACTTCCAATATTTTTTCTCTATAAACATTTCAAATAACATTTTGATTGTATTCAACCATTCTTCATTATGATCAATTTGATAAAGTCTTAATAATGCTAAAGCAGCTTCACCATCATAATATACAATTCTGAATTGTTCTTTTATCGTTAAATCAGGATAATTTAATACGTGAATCGTTTGTTGTTGATCATCAATCATCGTCAATATCCCTTTTGCAACTTTCTGTGCAGCTTCTAAATATTGATTTTTCTCAGGTACATGCTTTAAATATTCACAAATCGCGAAGATAAATGCAGCATTTTGACCTAATTTTATTTCATTCATACCTTCTGTATCATCAAATATATATCCTGCGCCATCAACTTCATATAAATAATGCTTGATTAAATAATCAATCGCCTTTTCTACAATTGTGACATCTTCATTTAAATAACTCAGACCTTCTATTAATGCATATGTTGAAGATGAATGACGTAAATTATTATAAAATCCTATTTCTTTATCGAAATGTGGAAAATAACCATAAATATACTTTCCGTTATCTTGAATTTGATTTTTCAAAAAGTGAGTACTTGTCTCAATTAGTCGATCGATTTCTTCATTAATATTATCAATTTTTCTTAGACCTTTACGATATCCCTTTTCTTCTAATTCAATAAGTTGATCTTTTTCAATAAAATAGCTTTTCGTGTAGAACTTATAAACATCTTCATTTTCATAATTACGATGTGTGAAATATTTTCTTATTCTTTTGTATTTTTTAATATAGTTGTTAATATTCTTCTCAGACATGAAAAGCTCTTTACTATTAGGTTCTGGTCTTATAAATGCATTGGTATTAATTTCTTCAGGTAAGAATGCTAACTCCCAATTATTATCTAATGAAAAGCCATATTCTACATAATTTCTACGAGTATGAGTTAAATCATGCTTTAATTGTTCATATTTAATTTTTTCAATTGATGTAACGAAATCTATTTTGATCCATTCAGCATTTTTACCAGTATTTTTTCGAAATGATTCGATATATTTTTTAATATTTCGTTCAGCATTATTAGCTTTAAACATTTTTACTATAGCCTTTTGGGAAGGATGACCAACACTAACAAATATTTTTTCTACATCAGAATTACTATTGAATAAATTCTTTAGTTGATTAGATATCTCCATACATTACATACCTTTCTGTATTAACTTTTATAAAAATAAGCCTAAATCTGTTTTATTAATGAAAATTATGAAACTACCCTAAAAATCATAGAGGCTGGGACAAAAAATTTGCCCCAGCCATAAAATTTCATTTATATAATTCTAGTTATTTTCTTTGTTGTCTTTTTTGCGACGACCAAGTAAGAATAATGATCCAATTCCAGCAAATAAACCGCCGAATAAAGCACCGTTATTTATTGGTTGTTCACCAGTGTCTGGTAATTTCTTATCATTATTTGATTTATCATGATCATCTGTAGTTGCAGCTTTTGCAATGCCGTTTCCACCATTGTTGTTTGAATCAGTTGAACCCATTCCCATATCTGAATCAGAGTCTGCATCTGAATCTGAGTCTGCGTCTGAATCACTGTCTGCATCTGAATCTGAGTCTGCATCTGAGTCAGAATCCGCATCTGAGTCTGCGTCTGAGTCAGAATCTGCATCTGAGTCTGCGTCTGAATCAGAGTCTGCATCTGAGTCAGAATCCGCATCTGAATCTGAGTCTGCGTCTGAATCACTGTCTGCATCTGAGTCAGAATCTGCATCTGAGTCTGCGTCTGCATCAGAGTCAGCATCTGAGTCAGAGTCTGCATCTGAGTCAGAATCTGCGTCTGAATCGCTATCCGCATCTGAGTCAGAATCTGCATCTGAGTCAGAATCTGCATCTGAATCAGAGTCTGCATCTGAGTCAGAATCTGCATCTGAATCAGAGTCTGCATCTGAGTCAGAATCTGCATCTGAGTCTGAGTCCGCATCTGAATCTGAGTCTGCATCTGAGTCTGAGTCTGCATCTGAATCTGATTCAGCATCTGAGTCTGAGTCCGCATCTGACTCTGATTCTGCATCTGAGTCAGAGTCTGCATCTGAATCTGAGTCTGCGTCTGAATCACTGTCTGCGTCTGAATCACTGTCTGCATCTGAGTCAGAATCCGCATCTGAGTCTGAGTCTGCATCTGAGTCTGCGTCTGAATCACTGTCTGCGTCTGAATCACTGTCTGCATCTGAATCGCTATCCGCATCTGAGTCAGAATCTGCATCTGAGTCTGCGTCTGAATCAGAGTCTGCATCTGAGTCAGAATCTGCATCTGAATCGCTATCCGCATCTGAGTCAGAATCTGCATCTGAGTCAGAGTCTGCATCTGAATCTGAGTCCGCATCTGAGTCGCTATCTGCGTCTGAATCGCTATCCGCATCTGAATCGCTGTCCGCATCTGAATCACTATCTGCGTCTGAGTCAGAGTCCGCATCTGAGTCACTGTCTGCGTCTGAGTCACTGTCTGCGTCTGAATCACTGTCCGCATCTGAGTCAGAATCTGCATCTGAATCGCTGTCTGCGTCTGAATCGCTGTCTGCATCTGAATCGCTATCCGCATCTGAATCTGAGTCTGCATCTGAATCTGAATCGCTATCTGCATCTGAGTCAGAATCTGCATCTGAATCAGAGTCATCTAATTCATAATAACCTTTATCGACACTCATGTTATCTGCGCCATCAATTGTTGCTTTTGTGATTCTTGTATTTGAATCTGTTTCTTCATTTTCACCTTGTTCTGTTGGCGTTTCTTCGAAACCTTCTGGTGTTATAAATTCAACTTCATAGTTCCCATTCTCTAATCCATCAAATTCGTAATAACCTGTTTCATCTGTTTTTGTTCTACCTATTTCTTTACCATTTTCGTCTCGTAAAATTACTTCTACATTTGAAATTGGTTTCTCATTTTCATCTGTTCCTTGTACACCATCTCGGTCAATATCATGCCATACATAATTACCTAATTTATATTTCTGTCTATTATCTCCATCCGCTCCACCATCACCAGTGCGAATTATGTTCTCATTATCCCAATAGTAAGACTTTTTGCTTCCACCATAAATGTCACTATTTGTTTCAGTTACTCTTGTCTTCACGTTTTCTCCGCTATCATCATACTGACCATCTACAGTTATAATGTAAGTTTCATTGATATCACCAAAATTAAATGTGATAGTGTTATCACCATTATCGTAGATATATGGTAAAACATCATTAGTAACATCAATATAATTAGAGCTATTAGGATCAATATAATAACTGTCAGTTACTTTTGCACCATCAGCTAATTTATACACTTTAAATTTAGTAACATCTTTATTTAGAACTGTACTACTTGTATTAGGATCATTATGATAACCCTGCAAAGTCACAGTAGTGTCTCTTAAATTATTATTTTTAGAGTTTACATATATAGTTTGTTTATAAGTTCGTTCTCCTGAAGATTTATCTATTTTTGTAATAAATGACGAAACATTTGCTCCATCTTCACCTGGAAGTCCCATCGACGGATCACCATAATCAATATCTATATTAGAATTAAATTTTTCATTAGCTATATCAAATTGAACATCATAGTTCCCTGAATAAGGAGTAATTTTTCTATCAGTCCATAGTGGTAATTCAAAAAATCCGTTAATATTTTCTTTACCATTTACATAATTAGTAAAAATATATCTACCAGTTTTAGAAAGTACATTATATTCACCTTTTGCAACAATATCTCCATTAGCATTTTTAATATCCACTAATTTCATAGAGTTATCCGTTTTTGAATAATCAATATCTCCGTCAATCGTTAAATTATTTGGAATAACAAATGTGAAATAATCCCCTTCTTTTACAGGACCATCAACACTAAATTTGGCGCTCATATTTGAGTATCCAGAATTATTTGGATATAAAGTTTTATTATCAAAGTTAAACTCACCAACTTTTATTTGATCATTAACATCATTCTCAGAAATAGCTGCGAAAGAATATTCTTCTTTATCTTCATTCTCTTTTAAAGAAGAAACTACACTCTCATTATTTTCACTAGATTCGTTACTATTTGCAGAAGTCTCTGGCTTAACTGTTTCTTCACTTGCTGGTGTTGCTTCTTCTGTTTCTACTTTGTCTGTTTCTTCTGCTGTTGGTGTCTCTTCTGTTTCTACTTTGTTTGTTTCTTCTGCTGTTGGTGTCTCTTCTGTTTCTACTTTGTTTGTTTCTTCTGCTGTTGGCTCTTCTTCTGTTTCTACTTTGCTTGCTTCTTCAGCTTTTGGCGCTTCTTCTGTTTCTGCTTTGTTTGATTCTTCAGATGTTGCTGCTTCTTCTGTTTCTACTTTGTTTGATTCTTCAGATGTTGCTGCTTCTTCTGTTTGTTCTTCTTTAGCGACCTCTTGTTCATTAGTTGCAATTTCTTCTGTGCTCTCTTGATCTACAATTTGTTTTTCTGTTGATGTTTGTTTTTCTATAGCCTCTTCAGATTGACCATCATCATTTAAATTGTTTGACTGTGATTGTACAGAATTATTTTGTTGTTCATTCGCTTTTGCTTCTTCACCTATCCCGAAAAGTAAAGTAGCTCCGACTAAAATAGAAGCAGTTCCTACCGTAAATTTTCTAATAGAATACTTATTAAGTCTATTAGGGATAAAATCTAATTTCACACCTCTTTTTTTCTTCATAACGCCTTGTCTGTCTCCCTTCAATATTATAAAAATTGATATGACACATATACAGCTAGTCCTATCAACCTCATTTTAATATATGGAAATTTAATTTTCAATAATTAAAAAATTTAAACAATCATAAAAATTATATCATTGTTTTATACAACTAAATATCATACATTTAATTGCATATAAATTTATATAAAATGGTATGTATCACTAGGATTTATTATAATATCTAGCAATGACAATAAAATACTTGTATATTGTAAAATTTTTGTAATTTTTTTGTGAAATCCATTATTTACTTATAAGTAAAGACAATATGACAAAACCAAAAATCCTAACTTCATTTTCATGAGTAAAAAATAATAATTCTCTCACTATATCTCTTTGTGTAAATAGATTTTCCCTTAAAACAATTACTTGTTATAACCTTTTATTCTTTATATATTTTATAAATAAAATATCAATGATTTCATATTTTGATATTTGCGAAAAAATTTCTATTTAAATTTTGTTTAACTATATATAATCTTTGATTATATGTGTAGACTCCTTTTAATGTATAAACCTTTTATATTTTATTCTCATTTCGAAAGCTATATATCTTAAAATTTTAAGAAAATCACTTTACCTTTAGGATTTTTTACAGATTAAAAACTTATAAATGACATATAACATTTATTCGATATTTGGATGATTAGGGTGACAAGTATTCCATAATCCATCAGTATTCAATGTTTCTGAATAATCAACTTTTACTTTCATAAGGTGTCTTCTTTAATTAAGAGTAGAATAGTACTTAATAAAAATTTCAATACAATTTATCTATTAAGTAGGACTATATGAGCAGCTAGTCTGTTCCTGTCTAAAAATATCATGAAGTACAAAGGAGATGTTTCACAAATTTTACTATTGTGAATAAATTGTTAATGTAGTAATACTATTTTAAAATTTAAATACTGTCTCTGATTCATTTAGTTTTTAATTTTGCATTACTATAGTACTACTTATCTAATTTAAAATTGATTAAATTATAATTTGAAAGATATTGTTTAATGTATAAACAAAGACGAAGTGCTAAGGTGCACTTCGTCAAGAGGATAGTTATTAAAAAGTACCTACTTCTTTATTGAATTTTATTGTGACGTAAAGCTTTTTTATTGTTGTCTTCATGAATATCAATGTACTCAATAATGCTTAGATATAATGCTCAAAACTATTTTTATAGATTCTACTTTCCTAAGTATATGGGAAAATGGTTTCTATTTGAATTTCGTCATACAACGATTAATCTATTTTTTCTTTAGATTACTTCATACAATTTTTGTGTAGTTAAGAATCATTAATCCTGGTCTAACTTAACATTTTTTAAAGTTAATTATATTTATAAATATTGTCAGTGAAAAACTATTTCTTTAAAGCATCTACAGCTTTAAAAAACAATGATACATTATATTCAATATTGTTATGCTTTGTTTTTTTTCTAGGATAGTAGTATTCCTTATAATAATCAATTTTAGCTTCTAGCATATTCTGTTCAATAGACAAAGTCGCGATTGATAATTCTTCTTTCAACGCATTTTCAAATCTTTCAATCTGTTCTTTTACATATCTGTACTTTTTAATGGATTCCTCTATCAGTTTAATTCTTTTTTGATTATCTGATTCTTTTTCGCATTCATCCACAATACGCCTAATAATATATAACCTAACAGTCGGTAATCTTATATCTATAAGTAAAATAATGACATATGATTGAATAAATGCGTTCAATCCTTCTTCAAATTCATGGCCAGTTTTCTTTTGTCCTTTAAATGCCTTCAAATATAATTCTATTAAATAAAATAATTCATTTAAAAAAGCCCATGCATATTCCATTTCTAAAGCAACATAACTAATTAATTGATTAGTAAGATTATAATACTGAATCTCATTATGTAAATATTCCCAATGCTTCTCCATCTTTGTATATGATATTTTTCCTCCTAACCGTACATACTCATTTTCTTTTTTGGATCGATTATAGAGAATATTTGGCTTTGTAACCAATCTTTTTTGCGTCTTGTTTATATCTGCTAATGCTTTTGAGGTAATAGATGGGTCATAACTCAAATGTTCATCTACTTTCTTTATCGCAAGTAGTGATTTTAATTGTTCTTCATTTATAAATGGTTTAAGTTTAAATTCATTGTTTTGACTATTGATATACGTCATAGTATTTAAATTTCTATAAATTTTATTCATACTTCTAAATTCTGAGTCATCTAACAAATAATCAAAATTAGAGTTAAAGTGTTTTTGTATAAATGATACTCTATGCATCTTTTGGTGTTCATTTAAATCGCTTAAACTTCTTAATAACAATAAATCTTCATAAACCTCACCTGATATATCCAACTGCAGACAATCTACTAAACTGCCATACTTGTCAATAATCTCTTCTATCGTAGGTATCATATATACCCCCCTCCCTATTTTTTGTTCCGCGTCTAATTAAAATGCTTCATTTATGCTTATTATAGCAATCAACCATTGAGGTGTTAAGCATCTACAGTATTGATTGACTAATAAGACTTATTTGGAGGAACTTATTATGAAAGAAAAAGAATTTTATTCACTAAAACGTGCTGTTACAAGCATCGCATTTAATTTACCTGTAGGCACCCTGTTTATGTATCACGATTTGAATGTGAGGGCTAATGTTTTGTGCTCGACTGAAATTCAACAAGATGTTGGTCGTTGGTTTGCACATTTTGTAAAATATACACCTAACCTTCCATTCATTGTAGTTGGAAAAAAAGGTTCATCTTTGCTCTACCTTAAGACTGCACCAAATCCGATGAATCATCAAAATAACTGGAAAGGTGGTAACAACTAATGACTAACATCATCTTTAGTGAATATCCATACTGGCTTACTGAAGATTCATGGTATGAAGTTATACCACCGAAAGGTAAAAATGATCAGCAAAAGTCCATACGCTTATCTAGTCCAATTTTAATTAAAAACAAGTTTCTTGACCCCAAATCTGGGGTTGAGAAACTAGTTATTTCCAACGGACAAAATATTGAACGTATTGAAACATCAGATATTTTAACATCGCAAAAGTTACCTTCACTAATCATGTATGGCTTCAGCATCAATGAGAAGTACATTAAATCATTAAGCAATGCACTACAATTAATGCGCCAATCACTGCCTCTGTCATCGTTGTATACGGGTGTCGGTGTGTTAAATACTGATAAAGGTGTCGTCATTTCATTAGATGAACCATATCTTTCAAAAGAAATTACACAGTCGCAGGCGGATGAAATCATTTGTGAAACACAGTACGATCTACAACCTAAAGGCACTTTTGAAGACTGGTGGCAAATGTATCTTGATGAAGTAAAAGGAAACTTGTTACTCGAACTTGCTGTAGTGTTTGGTATTTCTTCATTAGTAACTGCGTTTTTAAAAACAAAACATGAGGTTGAATTCGCAGGTACGATTTTCTCATTTACGGGAAATTCAAGCACGGGTAAATCAACTGCAGCGGCTTTAGGAGTCTCAATAACCGGCAACCCTACTAAAGGTAGTAATACGCTGTTTAGATCATGGAATGGCACTAGAAACGCGCTTGAAGGATATCTAAGTAACAACTATGGTGTACCTATTGTATTGGACGAACTGTCATCTGCAACCTTTAAAGATACAACTGGTTTGCTCTATTCAATTGCCGAAGGTCAAGGAAGACAACGTTCTAATATACACGGAGAAGTCAAGTCACTAAAAAACTGGGGAACCTCAGTAATTAGTACTGCCGAACACAGTATTTTCAATAATAGTGCACGTAATGATGGTTTGAATGTACGTACCATTGAAATATCTGAAGCTTTTACAACTAACGCTGACAACGCAGATACTATTAAAAAAGCAACATCAGCTAATTATGGTCATATCATGCCATTAGTAGCTGAATATCTACTCAATCGTGAACAAGAAGTCATTAAATGGTTCCAAAATGAGCACCTAAGGTTCAAAACTCAACTAGAAAAGGAAACCAGCAATACAGGAATTCGGATGTTCAAACGCTATGCAACCATTACAACATCAGCACGTATATTGGAACGTGTCATTGCCACACCTGTTGATTTGAATGCTGTAAGGGACTATCTTATTAACTATCATTTAGATTCTGTTAGTGAGCGAAGCCTAGCTGATAAAGCAATTGAAGTCATTGTCCAATTTGTAGCACAAAATCGTGGTAAGTTTTCTGACGACACTAGGTTATCAACGCTTATTGAAAATTATGGAATGATTTCACTTGAAGATGATCATATCCAGGTGAAAATGATTGCCTCGGTTTTTAAAAATATGTTAAAAGAACATAATTTCCAAGATACAAATAATGTCATTGATGCACTGAGGGATAAAGATTACATCCAGTCAGACGCCAATCGTAAAACAACAAAACGTAGTGTCAAAGACAAAGAAGGCAAACCAAAAACCATCGTATTTTATCATCTTAAGCTTGATAAATCATACGCTCCTATTTTTGGTCTATCTGAAAAAAGTAAATTCAATATACCCTTATCATTTATCTCTGAACACCAACATCCAATACTACGAGACATGATTTCAAAAGCAAGAGAATGGGATAAAAACGGTGATATTGACTTTTAAAGCTTAAAATATGTTATTAAATAAATTTGCTACAACACCTATTTAAAGGTGTTGTAGCACAAATATTAAATCAATGGAGGAATTGTACTATGAATACAGTAGCACTAGCTCACGAAATTGAAGATGAAAGATTTGAATACTTAGAAAGCACACCCCTAGATACTGTGAAGGAATGCTGTAAACAAGAAGGTCGTCAAATAAGTAACACTTACACTGAGGAGTACAAGTTAATAAATGACATTTTGGAGAAAGTAATCAAACCTACGTCCATTGTTGCATATGGAGAATATGAAGATTACATTCATTTAAAAAAATTTGCTCAAAGAAGAATATCGAATTCGTTACTACTTTTGAGATGCAACTAAAGAATTGTTGTTAATACTATGAATAATGAGGTGATATACATGGACGAATTAATCATACTATTAGCCGATCTGGTTATTGAAGAAATCAATCACGCTGATGACTAATAATACCGCCCAACACCCGACTGGTGTTGGGCTTATCTATAATTTCGTTCATAAATATATATTATCTCTTTGAAAGGAGGAAATACTATGAAACGAGCCATTGGTTATTTGCGCCAAAGTACAACGAAACAACAATCACTCCCAGCTCAAAAGCAAGCAATAGAATTATTAGCTCCAAAGCACAATATTCAAAATATCCAATACATTAGTGATAAGCAATCAGGCAGAACAGATAATCGAACAGGCTATCAACAAGTCACCGAACGCATCCAACAAAGACAATGTGACGTATTATGTTGTTATCGCTTGAATCGACTTCATCGCAACTTGAAAAATGCATTAAAACTCATGAAACTCTGTCAAAAATATCATGTTCATATTCTAAGTGTTCATGATGGCTATTTTGATATGGATAAAGCGTTTGATCGCCTAAAACTCAATATATTCATGAGTCTGGCTGAACTTGAATCCGATAATATTGGAGAACAAGTCAAAAATGGACTTAGAGAAAAGGCAAAACAAGGTAAACTCATAACGACCCATGCGCCTTTCGGTTATCACTATCAAAATGGTACTTTCATCATTAATAATGATGAATCACCTACCGTCAAAGCTGTATTCAATTATTATCTTCAAGGATATGGCTACAAGAAGATTGCACAATATTTAGAAGACGATAATAAACTTATTACCCGCAAGCCTTATCAGGTACGAAATATAATTATGAACCCAAATTATTGTGGTCGTGTCATCAATCAATATGGTCAATATAACAATATGGTACCACCTATTGTTTCGGCAACGAAATATGAACATGCTCAAGCAATCCGTAATAAGAAGCAACTTCACTGTATACCTTCAGAGAATCAGCTGAAACAAAAGATCAAATGTCCTTGTTGTGACTCAACACTGACAAATATGACAATAAGAAAAAAACATACATTGCGATATTATATTTGTCCTAAAAATATGAATGAATCTCGCTTTGTCTGTTCATTCAAAGGAATAAATGCACAAAAATTAGAAGTTCAAGTCTTAGCTACATGTCAGAACTTCTTTCAAAACCAACAGCTCTATTCAAAAATTAATAATGCAATTCATCAACGCCTCAAAAAACAAAGAGTGATAGAAGCTAAAAGTACGCTAACTCAAGAACAACTGATAGATAAACTTGCCAAAGGTATGATTGATGCTGAATCATTCAGAAAACAGACTCATTTGATGAATCAAAAGCACAAAACCATATCCTCCATAAGTGATAATCAGTTACAAACATCACTACAAAAGGTTATACAGAAAAGTTTCACGTTAAACATGCTGCATCCCTATATTGATGAAATTCGCATTACAAAAAATAAAGCCCTTGTTGGGATCTATTTCAAAAATGAACCATTGAACATTGTGAACCAAACCTCGCAATCATCGATTGCTTAATCAGAAAGGATGAAAAAATCATGCAACAACTCAAACAAAAACGTGTCGGTATCTATGTTCGTGTATCAACGGAAATCCAAAGTACTGAAGGCTATAGTATCGATGGACAAATCAATCAAATTCGAGAATATTGTGATTTCAATAACTTTGTTGTTGTAGATGTATACGCGGATAGAGGTATCTCTGGAAAATCTATGAACCGACCAGAACTACAACGTTTGTTAAAAGATGCGAACGAAGGTCAGATTGATTCTGTTATGGTCTACAAAACAAACCGACTAGCACGTAACACTTCTGACTTACTCAAAATTGTTGAAGACCTTCATCGTCAAAATGTCGAATTCTTCAGCTTATCTGAGCGTATGGAAGTCAATACAAGCAGTGGTAAATTGATGCTACAAATTCTAGCGAGTTTTTCAGAATTTGAAAGAAATAATATTGTCGAAAATGTATTCATGGGTCAAACCCGACGCGCTCAAGAAGGCTATTATCAAGGCAATTTGCCGCTGGGCTATGACAAAATACCGGATAGCAAGCATGAACTCATGATAAACCAACATGAAGCGAATATTGTCAAATATATATTTGAGTCATATGCTAAAGGCCACGGATATCGTAAAATTGCGAATGCACTCAATCACAAAGGATACGTGACTAAAAAAGGAAAGCCTTTCAGTATTGGTTCAGTGACCTATATCTTATCTAATCCATTCTATGTTGGTAAAATTCAATTCGCAAAGTACAAAGATTGGAATGAAAAGCGTCGTAAAGGGCTGAATGATAAACCAATAATAGCTGAAGGTAAGCATTCCCCTATTATTATTCAAGACTTATGGGATAAAGTCCAATTACGTAAAAAACAAGTCAGTCAAAAACCTCAAGTCCACGGTAAAGGAACTAATCTATTAACAGGTATCGTTCATTGTCCACAATGTGGTGCACCAATGGCAGCTAGTAACACAACGAACACATTGAAAGATGGTACCAAGAAGCGAATACGTTATTATTCTTGCAGTAACTTCCGAAACAAAGGCTCAAAAGTATGTTCTGCGAATAGCGTTAGAGCTGATGTGATTGAGAAATACGTCATGGATCAAATACTCGAAATTGTCAAAAGTGATAAAGTCATTAACCAAGTCTTAGAACGTGTCAATCAAGAAAATAAAGTCGATATTGGTGCATTGAACCACGATATCGCTTATAAACAACAACAATACGATGAAGTCAGCGGGAAACTCCATAATTTAGTTAAAACCATTGAAGATAATCCGGACCTAACATCTGCATTGAAAGCAACTATTCATCAATATGAAACACAACTCAATGACATTACAAATCAAATGAATCAACTCAAACAGCAACAAAATCAAGAGAAACTATCTTATGATACGAAACAAATCGCTGCCCTATTACAACGAATATTTCAAAATATAGAATCAATGGATAAAGCACAACTCAAAGCATTATATCTTACAGTCATTGACCGTATTGATATTCGTAAAGACGGTAATCATAAAAAACAGTTCTACGTTACACTAAAACTCAATAATGAAATTATTAAACAACTTTTCAATAATACCCCTCTCGACGAAGTGCTCCTCAGCACTTCGTCTTTATTTTTGCCTCAAACGCTCTTTCTTCAAATCTAATATCTATGTACTGTCCTTTCGTCATTCAATAACACCCATCTAACGAATCTTTTCAACATACTAACAAGTCACAACTCAATGTGAAGCTTATATTGTATGACGAAAGAACATCCCAAAATAAAATATGAACGGGATAGCAATGGGATTTGATAAATACATGTAGGATAAGGATTACGCAAGCGTAATCCCGAAATCCCATTATTATTTATAAATAAATAATATAAAAAGAAAAAGTAAGTCGTACTGACACCACCAAATCCAAATGATATATAAATATATCGCTATATTTCCTGAGAAATGAGCGGGATAATGGGATTTCCTTGTCATATCAACAATTGTGATAATTTTCTATTGGGATATTTTCTTAATAACAATGGGATTCACAAACGAAACAAAATTTTTTTGAAGCATATATTATCTATATGGTGTATTACATGTATACATCAAAAACATTATAGGAGGTCATAACCATGACACTAGAAAAACAACTCAAAGAGTATATAACTAACTTATTCAATCTGCCAAAGGACGAAAAATGGGAATGTGAATCTATCGATGAAGTGGCAGATAATATCCTTCCTGATCAATATATCAGACTTGGTCCGCTTACCAACAAAATCCTTCATACGTATACTTACTACTCTGACACACTTCATGAAAGGCATATATACCCCTTTATCCTCTACTATCAAAAACAACTTATTGCGATTGGTTATATTGATGAAACAAACGATATGGACTTCTTATATCTTCATAACACAGTTATGCCACTACTAGATCAAAGACACTTACTTGAAAAGGAGAATTATAATAATGAATAAATGGATACACATAGCTCAGATAAGCGTCACAGTCATTACAGAAGTTATTACAATAATGAAAGATATAGAAAAGGAGAAATGAGCATGAAACGTTATATTACACGTAGTATTGCCAATTACTTGCCAGCAATGTTGCAGCAACAGTTATGGAAACTTGTAGCGCAACGCGAAAACGAACAATTCAAGGAACTAGAAGAGATTGATTACTTTCATATATTCCAGTTCAATATGCATAATAGTCAATTATATATCAAACATAAGCAAGAACGTCCAGAGTACGTAAAAATTCATAAGGCAAATTATTCAAAAGCTATCAATATTAATAAGGTCTACATTATCCGAGAAGATGATGTAGACCTTTCTTATTACGTCATGTTGTTACCTGAAGAATATTAAATAAAGGAGTTAGATAAAATGAAATCAATCAAAAGTGTATTAGAAACTGAAGCGATATTTAGTCAGGATAAAATGCATCGTTATCTTCTCAAGAAAACTTGGGATATTGATAAAGAAGTACTTACAATTATAACGATGTATCCTCATTATGATGGTGTTATCAACGTTGACCTTACAACACAACTTATTGTCAATAAAGTAGCTGAAAAAGATGAATATGGTGGCGTTAATTTTATAAATCTTTTTTCAAATATTGATACCCCCATTAATTTAAAACATATCGAAAACAGCCATGACAAGCACACGGATATTCACATTATGAAAGCTGTCAAAGAAGCCGATAGTGTTTTATTGGCTTGGGGTTCCTACGGAAAAAAACCTCTTGTGGAAAATCGAGTGAATGAAGTATTAGACATGTTAAAACCTCACAGTAAGAAAATCAGTATATTAACAAATCCTCAAACAAATGAAATCATGCATCCATTAAATCCATACGCTAGAAAGGCATGGACAATTAAACCATTAAAGGAGACTAAATAGAATGAATCAAACATGGAAAGAAGTATACCAATATTTAATGCATCAACCACACATCGATGTTATTAAAGGCATTATCGCCTTTTCATCAAACAAAAAAAATAATTCAGAATTAGATGAGCTATATTCCATTTATATGAATGATGATTCTATCACATCCATTGTTCACCCTGACTTAATAGAAAGTATAGAGCTTATCCATAATGAGTAGAAAAAGAATAGATGTTGTCAAAGTCCAAATGGTTAAAGAAGATACACTTTGGTATTTAAAAAGACGTATTGAAGAACCAAAAGACGCTGCTGATATTATGCGTGACTTCATAGGAAATGCTGACCGAGAACACTTCATTTTAATTTGCTTGAATAGCAAAAATGAACCTACACATATTGAAACCGTCTCTATAGGAACCATTAATTTTGCGGTTATACATCCTCGAGAAATATTTAAAACAGCCATATTAAGTAACGCAACGGGTATGATTATTGGCCATAACCACCCAAGTGGAGACATATTAACCATAGTATAATAAATAATAGTAGTTAAAGTAGTTCAGGAGGAGATGTTAAAGGGAGATTTTACTTTAAATAAAAATTAACAAGGTTTATAATTTGTAGTACTTAAAGTGTTTAAAGAGGGGGGCGCGTGTGAGGGTTCAAAGGATAGAAGTGGAGAATAAGCCGTATCCATTGTATTTATTACTAGATAAAGAATACCAGCTAAATGAATGCTTCTAGTAAAAGGAAAATTATCAGTCAGAGTGAGATCAGCAAAAAAATAGCTGTAATGAATGAAGAAATGCAAGGGTTTTGGGCTAATAATAGTTGGGATATAAGAAAATGTCCACATCCTTCTGCCATAGAATTAAGTAAGAATCCTGCTTTAAGAAATCGTTGGGTTCGTTTTGAACGTGTTAAAAATCTGTGGTTAAGAACAGAATTGAAATATTTTTATTTTTACCATTTAAACAATGGAATATGGAATGCAAAAACTGTCTGGATTAGAAAAGGAACAGTAATTAATAAAATGTTGGATTTTTTAGATTTAAAGTATCCCAGCATTACTTCAATTACTGAAGTTCCTATTGATAAAGCAATGACGGAGTATAGAACATATTTGACAAAACAGGGTGTTAGAATTACCACCACTAATTATAAGATTACTGCTAATCAAGAAAAAACACCTGTAAAAGCTAATTCTTACTATGTTACTAATCTTAAACAATTTATTGAGTTTTATGAGGATTTTTATTTTGATGGAGAGGAGTGGGATAAAGACGTTTGGGATAGACGAAACTTACCTTTGCCAGATGATAAGGTTAACCCAACACAATATGAATATACAATTAACTTTAAAGGGTTTCGGAATACATATTTTAAACAGCTTGTAAAAAGATATTGTAAGTTAAGATTGAACATGGATAGCTTTTCCTATGTAAGTGATATTGCCCAAAAACTTAAAGAGTTCTTTAATTTTCTGGACATAAAGTTTAAACACGTTCAGAGAGTACACCAATTAACGAGAGTGGAAATTGAAGCATATTTAAGTGAACTAAACATGATGGGGATAAAACCTAGTACAATAACTGGGAGGATCTCTATATTGGAAGGACTATTTAGTACCCTTCATAGGCTAGAATGGGATGATGTTCCTTCCAAATTATTAATTTATCCCGAGGACTATCCGAAAATACCAAGAGCAAAACCTCGCTTTATAGACGAATTCGTTCTAGAGCAATTGAACAGTCATCTTGATAAATTACCCGAATATATAGCTACGATGACTATGATTGTTCAAGAATGTGGAATGAGGATAAGTGAATTGTGCACCTTGAAAAAAGGCTGTTTATTAGAGGACAAAGATGGAGATTACTTTTTAAAGTATTATCAATGGAAAATGAAAAAGGAGCATATAGTTCCAATATCTAAAGAGGTAGTTTTACTTATTAAAGTTCGGGAAGATAAAGTTTCAGAGGAATTTCCAGATAGTGAATACCTCTTTCCAAGAAAAGATGGATCGCCATTAAAACAAGAAACATTTAGAGGCGAATTAAATAAATTAGCTTATGAGCAAAATATAGTGGATAAATTAGGCGAGATTTATAGATTCCATGCCCATGCCTTTCGCCATTCAGTAGGAACAAGAATGATTAACAACGGGGTGCCCCAGCATATTGTGCAGAAATTTTTGGGACATGAAAGCCCAGAAATGACAAGCAGATACGCTCATATCTTTGATGAAACTCTAAAAAATGAATTTACTAAATTTCAAGAAAAACTGGTTACCAATAATGGAGATGTGCTCAATCTAGATGATGATAGTGAAGTCGATGATGTAGAGCTTCAATGGTTCAAGAAAAATATAAATGCACAAGTGCTTCCAAATGGTTATTGTAGATTGCCAGTAATAGCAGGTGGTTGTCCACATGCGAATGCATGCTTAGATTGCACTCACTTCTGTACCAGTAAGCAATTCTTACCACAGCACGAAGAACAGTTAGAGCGTACAGAAGAGTTATTAACCATAGCAAAGGATAAACAATGGCAAAGACAAATAGAGACTAATAGCCGTGTTAAAGAGCGTTTAGAACAAATCATTGGAAGTTTAACGGGGTAATTATCAATGAATAAACAAGTTAGAAATACAACAGAAATTGTACGTTTGGCGAAGCAGAAATCACAAAAGACAAGAGAAAAAGTAGACAAAGCGATTTCTAAATTTTCGATTGAAGGTAAAGCTATTAATTTTAATTCAATAGCAAAGGAAGCTAATGTTTCTAAATCATGGCTTTATAAGGAACACGATATTAGGCAAAGAATCGAATCCCTTCGTGAGCGTCAAATAACATCAAATGTAGTCTCAAAACCCAAGAAAAGTTCTCGTTCGGAGGAAATCCTTATAAAAACCTTAAAAAGAAGAGTTATGGAATTAGAAAAAGAAAATAAAAAATTACAGAACCAAATTCAAAAATTATATGGAGATCTGTATAATAAAGAGTAGTTTTTATTATTAATCTGTAGACAGATTGTGAAAGGATGCACTTAAACTAACGGGGCAGTTATGTTTAAGATACTTTAAAATTTGGTTAAAATCTCCGAAAGGATTGGTTTCTAACATTAGAAACCAATCCTTTTTAATATTAATTATATATCATTCAAACAATCATTTGACTATTTGTTTATAGTGGGATATATTATAATCATCAAACAAACAGTCATTTGAATAAGGAGGGTAATTATGACAAAAGATATGTGTGAAGTTACCTATATTCATGAAGATAAGGTAAACAGGGCTAAAAAAGACCTTGCTAAACAGAATCCTATGGATGTAGCGAAAGTTTTTAAGGCTCTATCAGATGATACAAGAGTTAAAATTGCTTATGTTTTGTCTTTAGAGGGAGAGTTATGTGTTTGTGATGTAGCTAATATCATTGAATCTTCAACGGCTACGGCATCCCATCATTTAAGATTATTGAAAAATTTAGGTATAGCAAAATACCGTAAAGAAGGAAAATTAGTCTATTATTCACTAGATGATGAGCATGTTAAACAGCTTGTAGAAAAAGCTTTCTTGCATCAAAGGGAGGTTGCTAGTATTGGATAGTTCAACAAAAACATTAACAGAAGATAAACAGGTTTACCGTGTGGAGGGTTTCTCGTGTGCGAATTGTGCTGGGAAGTTTGAAAAAAATGTAAAAGAACTATCAGGGGTGCATGATGCTAAAGTCAATTTCGGAGCTTCCAAAATTGATGTCTTTGGCAGTGCAACCGTTGAAGATCTGGAAAAGGCTGGTGCTTTCGAGAATCTTAAAGTGGCACCAGAGAAGGCTAGAAGAAGGGTCGAACCAGTGGTAACAGAAGATAAAAATGTTTACCGTGTGGAGGGATTTTCTTGCGCAAACTGTGCTGGGAAGTTTGAAAAAAATGTAAAACAACTAGCTGGAGTTCAGGATGCAAAAGTGAACTTTGGCGCTTCTAAAATTGATGTATATGGAAACGCATCGGTTGAAGAGCTTGAAAAAGCAGGTGCTTTCGAGAATCTTAAGGTAATTCCTGAAAAACTGGCGAATCCATCGATACAAGCGGTCAAAGAAGACACTAAGGCTCCTAAAGAAGAGAAAATACCGTTTTATAAAAAACACAGCACATTGCTGTTTGCCACATTACTGATTGCTTTTGGTTACCTTTCTCACTTTGTAAATGGAGAAGATAACCTTGTAACGTCCATGTTATTTGTAAGTTCGATTGTAATTGGCGGATATTCACTATTTAAAGTTGGTTTTCAAAATTTGATACGCTTTGATTTCGACATGAAAACCCTGATGACCGTTGCAGTTATTGGAGCTGCCATCATTGGTGAATGGGCAGAGGCATCCATTGTTGTCATTCTCTTTGCAATCAGTGAAGCACTTGAACGTTTTTCTATGGATAGAGCAAGACAGTCCATTCGTTCATTGATGGATATTGCCCCAAAAGAAGCACTTGTTAGGCGGAATGGTCAGGAAATAATGATCCATGTGGACGATATTGCCGTGGGTGATATTATGATCGTCAAACCAGGGGAGAAAATTGCCATGGATGGGATCATTATAAATGGTGTGTCGGCTGTCAACCAGGCTGCTATAACAGGAGAATCTGTCCCTGTTGCCAAAACGGTAGATGATGAAGTATTTGCAGGCACGCTTAACGAAGAGGGACTACTTGAAGTAAAAATCACCAAATACGTAGAGGATACAACTATCTCCAAGATTATTCATCTGGTTGAGGAAGCACAAGGGGAGCGCGCTCCAGCGCAAGCATTCGTAGATAAATTTGCGAAATATTATACGCCGATCATTATGGTTATTGCGGCGCTCGTTGCAGTCGTTCCACCTTTATTCTTTGGTGGAAGTTGGGATACTTGGGTTTATCAAGGATTAGCGGTACTTGTAGTTGGATGTCCGTGTGCATTAGTTATTACTACTCCAATCTCGATTGTCTCGGCAATTGGAAATGCAGCTAAAAAAGGTGTGTTGATTAAAGGCGGTGTCTATCTAGAGGAATTAGGAGCCATTAAGGCAATCGCATTTGATAAAACAGGAACACTGACAAAAGGTGTACCAGTGGTAACAGATTTTAAAGTGTTAAATGATCAAGTGGAAGAAAAAGAGCTGTTTTCCATTATTACAGCTTTAGAATATCGATCACAACATCCACTTGCTTCAGCAATAATGAAGAAAGCAGAGCAAGATAATATTACTTATTCCGATGTTAGAGTGAAGGACTTCACTTCTATTACAGGTCGGGGCATTCAAGGGAATATAGATGGAACAACCTATTACATTGGCAGTCCAAGGCTTTTTAAAGAATTAAATGTTTCCGATTTTAGCCTTGAGTTTGAAAATAAAGTGAAAGTTTTACAAAACCAAGGGAAAACGGCCATGATTATTGGAACGGACCAAACAATCCTCGGCGTGATTGCTGTAGCAGATGAGGTCCGCGAAACAAGTAAAAATGTGATTCTAAAACTTCATCAGTTAGGAATCAAGCAAACAATTATGCTGACAGGTGATAATCAAGGTACCGCAGAAGCAATCGGTGCTCATGTAGGCGTTTCTGATATTCAGTCCGAATTGTTGCCACAGGATAAGTTGGACTATATTAAAAAAATGAAAGCCGAGCATGGTAATGTAGCTATGATTGGCGATGGCGTCAATGATGCTCCTGCACTTGCTGCATCCACTGTTGGCATTGCAATGGGCGGTGCTGGAACAGATACTGCCATCGAGACAGCTGATATTGCATTAATGGGAGATGATTTAAGTAAGCTTCCATTTGCAGTAAGACTTAGCAGGAAAACGCTAAATATCATCAAAGCGAACATCACGTTTGCCATCGGAATTAAGATAATTGCCTTACTATTGGTTATTCCAGGCTGGCTAACCCTTTGGATTGCGATTCTTTCCGATATGGGAGCCACTATTTTGGTAGCATTAAATAGTTTGCGACTGATGAGAGTGAAGGATAAATAGGTACTATATGTGTGCAATTTACGGAAGGACTTTTCATTTTGAAGAAAAGTCCTATCCCTAAAATATTTGGAGATGATAAAATGATCGCGACGATACTGACGGCTACTGCGGTATATGTAGCAACAGGAATTGATTATCTCGTCATATTAATTCTTTTGTTTTCGCAAGTAAAAAAAGGTCAGGTAAAACATATTTGGATAGGACAATATATAGGGACTGCAATTGTGATAGGAGCAAGTCTTTTAGTTGCACAGGGGGTTGTAAATTTAATTCCTCAGCAATGGGTTATCGGACTACTTGGACTTTTACCACTTTACCTAGGCGTGAAAATATGGATTAAAGGAGAAGAGGATGAAGATGAAAGTAGCATTTTATCTTTATTCTCCTCTGGAAAATTTAATCAGTTATTTTTGACGATGATTTTCATCGTATTGGCTTCCAGTGCGGATGACTTTTCCATTTATATACCGTACTTCACGACCTTAAGTATGTCTGAAATCTTTATTGTCACTATTGTCTTTCTAATTATGGTTGGAGTTTTGTGCTATGTCAGTTACCGTCTAGCTTCCTTCGATTTTATATCGGAAACAATTGAGAAATATGAACGTTGGATTGTACCAATTGTATTCATTGGGCTAGGTATTTATATATTGTTTGAAAATGGAACATTCAATGCTCTGATTTCATTTCTTCTTTGAAGTGGCGAATCCAAACCATAAAGTAAAGTATAAAGAGGTTATCCTATTGATTGGGATAACCTTTTTATATTTAACTAATTATCATTTACGTTAAACACATGTACTTAAAGTAAGAACATTGATTTAAACCATTTTTTTCATAATTTACTCTTGATAAGATCCGACACCTTCTCCAGGAGATATCAAAATAACTCAGAGAATAAAAGAGATTAGTGAAATGATGGGCATTATATTATATGACCACATAATATTTTCAGAAAATGATCATCATTCAATTATCAAAAAAATTGCACTTTCTACTGGTATATATCCTTGCATTAATTTTATAAAAAATGCCCCTACTGAAGATATAAAAGCAATTGCTATGCTATTGTTCACTACCGTATTCATTGGTAATTTAAATAATGCTAATAATACAGGAATGATGATAAATGCTCCACCTGCACCCACAATTCCCGAAATTACACCAATTCCAAATCCAACTATAATAAATAGCAAAGGTTTAGATTTCGTCTCTTGTGTAGTAGGTTTAACTTTAATAAACATCAATATTAAAGCAAGTATGGCGATTATTACATATACCGTATTTACAAAAGTAGCATTAAACAAACTAGCTAAAATTGCCCCTAACATGCTTCCAATCAACATACCCCCTCCCATATATATAACAAGTTTAGGAGAGAAAGCTGGTTGTTTTCTTGCATTTAATGATCCACTAAGTGTACTGAAAAATACTTGACTAGAGGTAAGTCCCGAAGCAATATATGCACTATACGCAGGTATACCTATTAATGGTGGCAATATAAGAATAGCTGGGTAAATAATAATTGCGCCCCCAATACCTATTAATCCAGATATAAATCCACCCAGTACGCCAATTAGCAACATAATAGTCATATTTGCTATATCCATTATTTACTTTTAACTAATAAATTAACTGCTTCATTAATTAATTCTTGAGAACTTTCATTATTTTCTTCTGCTGTTTTAACGCATTCTATTAAATTTTCACTAATTATAATCCCCATTAAACGTTGTATAGAACCTTTAGATGCACTAAGTTGCGTAATTATATCTTTGCAATCTTTTTCTTCTTCCATCATTTTTACGACACCATTTAATTGACCTTGTATTCTATTTATACGATTAATCATTTTTTTATCATAAGTCATATTCATTTCCTCCACATAAATTGATTAAGTTAATAATAATAAATTAAAACAAAATTGTCAAATACCCCTATAGGTATTTGGCAAATGATTCTATCCGTTTTATTATACCCTCATAGGTATTTATAGGAGGTAAGTATGGAACAATACAAAGAAGTACACATTAATTCATTAAACAAAGAAGAATTAGAAAAATTGGCAAAAATGGGTCAATTGATTGATGTTAGAACAAAAGAAGAATATGAATTAGGACACATTAACGGTTCAACTTTACACCCAGTAGAAGAGATTAAATCATTCAATAAGAATAGCAACAAAACGTATTATATACATTGTAAAAGCGGTAACCGAAGCACTAAAGCTTGCGATTATTTAGCCAAACAAGGTTATGATGTCGTGAATTTAAAGGGTGGATATAAAGATTATGAAGCAAAGAACTTCAATAGTGCTCCTTTAATAGAAAAAGATATTGAAATCAAAGAGAATCGTAAACAATTTGATTTTAGAGGTCTTCAGTGCCCTGGACCTATTGTTAATATCAGTAAAGAAATTAACAATATTTCAACGGGTGAGCAAATCGAGGTAACAGTTACAGATCCTGGTTTCAATAGTGATATTAAAAGTTGGGCGAAACAAACAGGGAATACCCTTGTAAATCTTACTGAAGAAGCAAATGTAATTAATGCAATTATTCAAAAAGAAAAGCCAAAAGAATTTGAAATCAATGACACTGCTACAGGTACAACAATTGTTTTATTTAGCGGTGAGTTAGATAAGGCAGTAGCAGCAATGATCATCGCAAATGGCGCTAAAGCAGCAGGTAAAGATGTAACTATTTTCTTTACTTTTTGGGGCCTCAACGCATTAAAAAAAGCGCAATCAACTCGCGTTAAAAAGAAAGGTATTTCCAAAATGTTTGACCTTATGTTACCTAAGGATCCAATACATATGCCATTATCAAAAATGAATATGTTTGGACTAGGTAATATTATGATGCGTTATGTAATGAACAAGAAAAATGTTGATTCTTTATACTCACTTATCGATCAAGCAATCGATCAAGATATAAAGTTAATTGCTTGTACCATGAGTATGGATGTTATGGGAATTTCAAAAGAAGAATTAAGAGATGAAGTCGATTATGGTGGCGTAGGTACTTATATTGGACATACTGAGCAAGCAAATCATAACTTATTTATCTAATCAATAAAATCTATTTTAAAAAGGAGTTTTTTTTGTTTTTCAAACAATTTTATGAAGACAATTTTTCACAAGCATCTTATTTAATTGGATGTCAACGTACAGGAGAAGCAATGATTATTGACCCTATACGAGATTTAACAAAATATTTAAAAGTTGCAGATAAAGAAGGATTCACAATTACTAAAGCTGCAGAAACACATATTCATGCTGATTTTGCTTCAGGTATTAGAGATGTGGCAAATAAATTGAATGCAAGTATATACGTATCTGATGAAGGTAAAGATGAATTTAATTATAAAAATATGCCTAAACAAACACATTTCGTTAAGCATCAAGATATTATCTATTTAGGAAAGATTAAATTAGAAGTCTTACACACTCCAGGCCATCCCCCTGAGAGTATTAGTTTTTTACTTACTGACGAAGGTGGGGGTTCCAGTATACCAATGGGATTATTTAGCGGTGACTTCATCTTTGTTGGTGATGTAGGTAGACCAGATCTATTAGAAAAAGCTGTAAATGTTGAAGGTTCTACAAAAATCGGAGCAAAACAAATGTATCAGTCCATACAATTTGCTGCAACATTACCAGACTATATTCAAATTTGGCCAGGTCATGGTGCAGGGAGTCCTTGTGGTAAAGCGCTAGGTTCATTACCTACAACTACTTTGGGTTATGAGAAAATAAACAACTGGGCTTTTAATGTTAAAGATGAAACTTCATTTATCGAAACTTTAACACTCAATCAGCCAGCTCCACCACACCATTTTTCACAAATGAAAAAAATAAATCAATTTGGTATGCAAATGTACCAACCATATAATGTTTACCCTAGTTCAAGCAATACACAAACTGCTTTTGATCTTCGAAGTAAAGAAGCATTCCATGGTGGTCATATGCATGGAACTATCAATATTCCTTTTAATAAAACTTTTATAAATCAAATTGGTTGGTATTTAGATTATGACTAAGATATTGAATTAATTGGCGATAAATCTACCGTTCAACAAGCTATTCATGCTTTACAATTAATTGGTTTTGAAAATGTAAAAAGTTACCGTTTGCCACAAACAAATATCGTCACATCATCTATTCATAGTTCTGAAATGACTGGTGAAGAACATAATGTATTAGATGTTCGTAATGATGATGAATGGCGTAAAGGTCATTTAAAACAAGCAATTCATATTCCTCACGGTAAACTTTTAAATGAAGATATACCTTTCGATAAAAATGACCTAATTTATGTACATTGTCAATCAGGTGTTAGAAGTTCAATAGCGGTAGGAATATTAGAATATAAAGGATTTACGAATATTGTTAACGTTAGAGGTGGCTATCAACATTTACCAGCATTTTTAAAATAGTTTTCTTCTGCAATAGAACTATAAAAATCCCTCAATCCGAAAATTCAATTCGGATTGAGGGATTTTTTTATAAAGACAATTACGAACTTTGATTATTCATTTGAATTAGTTTTTTATGCTTTTATATCTAAGTAAATATCATTAATCTGTAGTACTTTTTGGATAATTGCTAATGTACCACCTAGCAAAGTTGCAAATTTGACATTAGATGTTAACTTTATTTGAATTTCGTTACGTGAATATTGTTTGAACTGGTTCTTAATTGCTTCTAATATTTCAGGCATTTCATTGAACAATGGACAGTTAATGTAAATTGCATTCGGATTAAACTGGGTGTTTAAATTATGTATTAAAACAGCAATTTTATTTATAAATTGTTCCATTTCTTCAACTACGACTGGATTTTTTTCATTATAAAATTGAATTAATTTGCTAAGCGTCATCTTCTCATTTAGTTGATTACTTAAATTATGCAGTAAAGCTTCTTGTGAAAAAATATCTTCAATCTTATGAAAGATCTCCACATTATCGCTAACTTTTGAGACAAGTGTTTTTCCAATTTCACCCGCTTCCCCATTTGCACCACGATACAATTGATTATTAATAATAAGCCCAGCACCAATACCTTTATGTATACTTAAAGCAATAAGATTATTGTAGGATAAATTATGATTAAAATTACGTTCATATAACGCTGAAAGATTCGCTTCATTTTCAACTACGACTGGAACATTAGTAATTTCTTTTATTTTCTTAGCAATTGAAATTCCTTCAGTTTCATGGAATGGTAAATATGTCACATGCTGCTCATTATCCACAACTCCATGTATAGAAACAGACACACCTAATAGTCCGTTATAAGTATCAAGTTTCTCCTGAATATCAATATGTTTTTTTATTATGCTTAATATACTACTAACCTTTTCATCAGGTAAATCATAAGATTCATGCTTAATGACATTACCATCAAAATAATTGTACATCACTTCAACAGAACTATAAGTTAAATCCAAAGAAATAAAATAACCATAAAGATGATTAACCTTCAGAAGAATAGGTTTTCTACCACCACTCTTCGTGCTATCACCCTCACCAACCTCATTAACAAGAGATTTATACTTTAACTTATTCAAAATACTAGAAATCGTTGCCTTATTAATCTCAAGATTTTTAGATATTTGAGTACGCGAAATATTATGATGGTTATAAATTTCCCTTAGCACTCTTTTTTCATTATCATTTATATTTAAAATATTTTCCATAATTGCCTACCCCATAAGTTATTTTGAATTTAGTTTATAGTTTATCATGTATTTTTATACCAACTATTTTAACATAAATTAAATTAAACCTTAGAACAACTTAAAACCTCACTTAGGTTATCATCTTCGTTCTTTTATTTTTTTTATTATTTCAATAAATTACGTATTTCCAATATGACGATTTTTTATGCAAAGTCGTTGTATGTTTTTCAAATTTTTGACATTTATGCAATCTAAATAGCCAATTAGGGAATTTTTAACATTTTTTATTTGTTTGATATTATACTTAATGTATCTTAAATAGAAAGAGGGTATGCATATGGATTTCACTGGTGTTATTACAAGCATTATTGATTTAATCAAGACTTGCATTCAGGCTTTCGGTTAATTTTTTCAACTAAAAAACAGAGGAAATATTCAACGACTTGATTGTTTCCTCTGTTTTCTATGTATTGTTGTAAACACAACAATTTTATTTTTTATTCAATATATTTCTCAATTCTTCTATTTCATCTTGTGATAGATCTTCTTTTTCTACAAAGTTTAAGACAAGTGAATTGAAACCGCCTTTGTATACTTTATTGATAAAGTTTTTAGATGTTTTATATTTTATATCACTTTCTTCTACAAGAGAGTAATATTGAAAAATTTTATTGTCTTTTTTACGATCTATAAATCCCTTTTTATACAATCTCGTTATAAGTGTACGAATGGTTTTTGGACTCCAGTCCTTTTGCATTTGTATTTCTTCTATTATATTATTCGCACTTGAATATTTTTTCATCCAAATGATATTCATAACTTCCCATTCTGCAGATGATATTTCATACGTTTTATTATCCATTATATTAACTCCATTTCTTTTAAAATACGCTCAGAAATTTGTTGTGCTTTTTCGCCATTCGCATTGTCTTCGCCTTTTAAATGTGTAGCAAAATAATACGTATTATCTTTCGTTTCAACATAACCTACGAACCATCCATTTGCTTCTTTGTGATTCACGATTCCTGTTCCAGTTTTACCTACATATTTATAAGTATCTTTTTGTTTCAAAGTCATACTATTTTCAACTTTTTCAATAGCCTTATTATCAAAATGCATGTTATGTTGTTTCATATTTTTCAACAAATTAACCTGTTCTATTGCAGAAATTTTTAATGAAGATTCATTCCAATAATTTTCATTCCCTGATATTTCTTCATTACCATATTCAATTAGATCTAAATAAGATTTAACCTCATCTTGTCTTAAATGTTTGTTTAAATTTTCGTAATACCAATTTACTGAATATTTCATTGAAGAATTTAAATTTTGATCTTGGTTCCATTCTTTAAATGGATATTGATGTTTATCCCATTGTTGTTCAGTATGATTTAATGAGAGTAAATTTTGGTCGAATGCCATTAACGCTAAATAAATTTTGTAAGTAGAATTAGGTGAATATCGTTGTTTACTTTCTGGTTCATTATAAATAGAATAAGCTTGCTCCCGTTCATTATAAAGCACAAAACTTCCATCAAATCCTTTGAAATACGGAGCTAGTTGATTTAATTTTTTATATGATACATTTGTTTCATATTTGTCTTGTTGAACATGTGCAGATAGTAACGGTGCTTGTATTAAAAGCGATATACTACATACAATATACGCAACAATACGCTTGTTTCGATTAGGTTTAGGCATTGAATCATAAAGTGCAATATACTTAACACGTTCTTTAATATTTGAATTAAAACCTAGTAAATATTGTGCTGCCACATTATTTATGTGCTGAGATTTTAAAATAGAGCATTTTAATATCGATTCACCATAACGTATATGTTCATGGCGATTCAAAATTTTTAAAACGTTTCTATCACATACTTTTTCACAGTCATTGTCCATCATTGTTTTACTTATATATAGTGCAGGATTAAACCAGAATATCATTTTAAAAACAACATAAAGCTGGTTGAATATTAAGTCATGACTTTTCACATGTGATAGTTCATGTAGAATAATATATTCAATTTCTTTGTCATTCATGGTTTCGACTACGACAGTTGGTAGTACAATTTGGGATTTCACTAAACCAAATACCATCGGATTATCAATGTTTGAACTATAACTAATTGTTATATGCTTTTTGTAGAACTGCATCTTACTTTGACATACTTTAAGTCGTTCATTAAGATATGACGATTCCAATGACGAACTTTTAATAACATCAATTTGTCGGAATGCCTTAATCATATAAAATAAGCACAACAAACTACCAAATACCCATATCAAAAGAATCATATACGTTATATTTGAGGTCTCAAACTGATTAACATTAATTGCTAAGTCTTTCGTAACAGATGATTGTTGACCATCTAACATATGACTAACCGAAGAAGTCGTGTCAGATACATTTCGATTCATCATATCTTTTGAAAATGTAAAATTCGATATTTTGTAAAATGGTATTAATGGAATTAACGTGGAGACGAGCACTAATAACCAAATCTTATGTGACATAATATTTTGAGTATATTTTATATAGAGCATTCTCACTAAAAAAATTACACATATCGTGAGCAATGAACTGATTATACTTAACATTAAAAAAGATGATAACACCTTCTACACCTCCATATCACAAAAATTATAACATTATTTTGACATAAATACTACATTTGTAATATACTACAAATGTAGTCTTATATAAGGAGGATATTGATGAAAAAGATAAAAATTGTTCCACTTATTTTAATAGTTGTAGTTGTCGGGTTTGGTATATATTTTTATGCTTCAAAAGATAAAGAAATTAATAATACTATTGATGCAATTGAAGATAAAAATTTCAAACAAGTTTATAAAGATAGCAGTTATATTTCTAAAAGCGATAATGGTGAAGTAGAAATGACTGAACGTCCGATAAAAATATATAATAGTTTAGGCGTTAAAGATATAAACATTCAGGATCGTAAAATAAAAAAAGTATCTAAAAATAAAAAACGAGTAGATGCTCAATATAAAATTAAAACAAACTACGGTAACATTGATCGCAACGTTCAATTTAATTTTGTTAAAGAAGATGGTATGTGGAAGTTAGATTGGGATCATAGCGTCATTATTCCAGGAATGCAGAAAGACCAAAGCATACATATTGAAAATTTAAAATCAGAACGTGGTAAAATTTTAGACCGAAACAATGTGGAATTGGCCAATACAGGAACAGCATATGAGATAGGCATCGTTCCAAAGAATGTATCTAAAAAAGATTATAAAGCAATCGCTAAAGAACTAAGTATTTCTGAAGACTATATCAAACAACAAATGGATCAAAATTGGGTACAAGATGATACCTTCGTTCCACTTAAAACCGTTAAAAAAATGGATGAATATTTAAGTGATTTCGCAAAAAAATTTCATCTTACAACTAATGAAACAGAAAGTCGTAACTATCCTCTAGAAAAAGCGACTTCACATCTATTAGGTTATGTTGGTCCCATTAACTCTGAAGAATTAAAACAAAAAGAATATAAAGGCTATAAAGATGATGCAGTTATTGGTAAAAAGGGACTCGAAAAACTTTACGATAAAAAGCTCCAACATGAAGATGGCTATCGTGTCACAATCGTTGACGATAATAGCAATACAATCGCACATACATTAATAGAGAAAAAGAAAAAAGATGGCAAAGATATTCAACTAACTATTGATGCTAAAGTTCAAAAGAGTATTTATAACAACATGAAAAATGATTATGGCTCAGGTACTGCTATCCACCCTCAAACAGGTGAATTATTAGCACTTGTAAGCACACCTTCATATGACGTCTATCCATTTATGTATGGCATGAGTAACGAAGAATATAATAAATTAACCGAAGATAAAAAAGAACCTCTGCTCAACAAGTTCCAGATTACAACTTCACCAGGTTCAACTCAAAAAATATTAACAGCAATGATTGGGTTAAATAACAAAACATTAGACGATAAAACAAGTTATAAAATCGATGGTAAAGGTTGGCAAAAAGATAAATCTTGGGGTGGTTACAACGTTACAAGATATGAAGTGGTAAATGGTAATATCGACTTAAAACAAGCAATAGAATCATCAGATAACATTTTCTTTGCTAGAGTAGCACTCGAATTAGGCAGTAAGAAATTTGAAAAAGGCATGAAAAAACTAGGTGTTGGTGAAGATATACCAAGTGATTATCCATTTTATAATGCTCAAATTTCAAACAAAAATTTAGATAATGAAATATTATTAGCTGATTCAGGTTACGGACAAGGTGAAATACTGATTAACCCAGTACAGATCCTTTCAATCTATAGCGCATTAGAAAATAATGGCAATATTAACGCACCTCACTTATTAAAAGACACGAAAAACAAAGTTTGGAAGAAAAATATTATTTCCAAAGAAAATATCAATCTATTAACTGATGGTATGCAACAAGTCGTAAATAAAACACATAAAGAAGATATTTATAGATCTTATGCAAACTTAATTGGCAAATCCGGTACTGCAGAACTCAAAATGAAACAAGGAGAAACTGGCAGACAAATTGGGTGGTTTATATCATATGATAAAGATAATCCAAACATGATGATGGCTATTAATGTTAAAGATGTACAAGATAAAGGAATGGCTAGCTACAATGCCAAAATCTCAGGTAAAGTGTATGATGAGCTATATGAGAACGGTAATAAAAAATACGATATAGATGAATAACAAAACAGTGAAGCAATCCGTAACGATGGTTGCTTCACTGTTTTATTATGAATTATTAATAAGTGCTGTTACTTCTCCCTTAAATACAATTTCTTCATTTTCATTGTATGTTGAAAGTGACACTGTAACGAGTCCATTTTCTTTTTTTATGGATTTCTTATTTGTAATTTCAGCGATAACGTACAATGTATTACCTGGGTATACAGGTTTAATAAATTTAACGTTATTCATTTGTGTTCCTGCTACAACTTCTTCTCTGTTTTCAACGTAAAGTGTATAAAACAGAATGCGATACTATCAAGGGAGTTAAAACAATATACAGAACAGTAAAACACTATAAATAAAAATAAAAGTGCAATAAAAGTGCAATTTTTGCACCTAATCATACTCTGTTTATATATGAAAACTAGATTCTGAATCCAATATTTGGTTAACGAGAGGCGTTCGAATTTGAACGTCTTTTATATATTACTTTCAAATAAATATGAGGTAGAATACTATCTATTTTCTTTTTAACCCAATTGTTATAATGGAGAGTGTAAAATATTTTGTGTAAATAGAAAAAAGGAAGTCCCTTCTGTAGAATAGAGTTACCACAACACATTCACAGAAGAGAGGACTTCCCTATGAACGATTTTACTACAGAAATTCTAAAGACTCTAGCGAACAAAGGCGATTTGAATGAATTATTCCGTGTCCATTTGGAGAAAGCAGTCAATACGCTTCTCAAAACGGAGTTAACGGCTTTCCTAGATTACGAAAAGTATGATCGCATTGGTTTTAACACGGGTAATTCTCGTAACGGCTCCTATGACCGTACGGTCAAGACCGAGTATGGGGAACTTCATCTCCAGATTCCGCGCGACCGCAATGGTGAGTTCAAGCAACAGACTGTTCCTGCTTATAGACGGACGAATGACACGTTAGAGGAGACCGTCATTCACCTCTTCCGAAAAGGTATTACCATGTCGGAAATCGCAGACTTGATTGAGAAAATGTATGGGCATTACTACACGCCCCAAACCATGTCCAATATAACAAAATCATTTACAGAAGAGGTAACGGCGTTTAATGGGCGGGAGCTTCATGACCGTTATGCTGCTATTTATATGGACGCAACGTATATTCCGTTAAAGCGGAAAACCGTCGCCAAGGAAGCTATTCATATCGCAGTTGGCATTCGCCCGGACGGATCAAAGGAAGTATTGAGCTATGCGATTGCACCGACTGAATCCATCACGATTTGGGAGGAAATTTTATTGGACCTTCAAGAGCGCGGTTTGAAAAATGTCCTCCTGTTCATCACGGATGGCTTAAAGGGGATGGTAGGAGCGATTAGTCGGTTCTATCCCAAAGCTCGTTTTCAACATTGTTGTGTACACGTTTCCCGTAATATCAGTCATAAAGTGCGTGTCGATGATCGTAAGGAAGTCTGTGATGATTTTAAAATGGTGTATCAAGCCTCATCTAAAGAGGTGGCGTTGGAAGCACGTGGTACTTTTGCGGAAAAATGGAAAACCAGCTATCCAAAAGTGGTTGAATCGATTCTTTCGAACGATCACTTGCTCACTTTCTATGATTTCCCCTTGGCCATACGCAAGAGTATTTATTCTACGAACTTGATTGAATCCTTTAATAAACAAATCAAGAAATACAGCCACCGCAAGGAACAGTTCCAAAATGAAGAGTCGATGGAACGTTTCTTAGTCTCGTCTTTTGATACTTACAACCAAAAATTCCTAGGTCGCAGTCATAAAGGTTTCCAACAGGCCGAAGGCGAGCTCGAACAAATGCTAAGCCAACTGATTGAGAATTAGAAACAATCTGCAGTAGGGAAGAATCATTTACACAAAATTATTGACGCACCCTTATAATGAGAACTTTTACTAACATAATTTATGATAAACTTACTATATAATCATATTAATTAAATAGTTAGGAGATCTGCTTATGTTTATATCTACTCTTCAAATTCGAAATTTTAGAAATTATGAATCCGAAATCTTTCGATTCGATAATGAGACAAATACTATTATAGGTGAGAATGATTCAGGGAAAACCAATGCTCTTACTGCATTGAGAATCTTATTAGATGATAGTTATTACTATAGTAGTAAAACACTAAAAGAATCAGATTTTTTTCATGGAATTCAAAATGGGTGGCAAGGGCATTGGATTATTATCTCTGCGACATTTGAAGGAATCAGCGAAGAAGAATTTGACAATGAGATTTGTGCTTCCATTTCTTTAAATTCTGAAAGTCAAACAATCTTAGAAGAATTGATTTCAAATGCAGATAAAGGTGTAGGTAGTATTTCTCTATTTATTAGACCTAACAAAGCTATTAGAAAGCAATTATTTGATATTTCCACTGAATTAGACTCTCATCAATTTAACGAATTTAGAAATTCTATTCGTCTATCCGACTATGAATTTTACTACACATCTAAATCAAATCTAAATTTCTGTATCAATGAAAATTATGATAAATTGGTAGGAAGACTCAATGACAATATAGCTAGTAATCCTGAAGAAGACGATGAAGCTCTGTTGGGCTCAAGAATTGACATGTCAGATATTTTCAAGCATATTTCGGTTGTTTATGTTGACGCTCTTCGAGATGTTCTTAGAGAAATGAAAAACAATCGAAACCCAGTCAAAAGAATCATGGAAACAATTGAATCAAAAATATCATCAGATAATGTTGAGTCATTAAAAACAATTATACAGCAATTAAATGAGACTATTACCAGTGTTCCTGAAATTAGGAAAATTGGCGAAAATATTAATCGGCAACTAAATAGCATAATTGGTTCAGTGTATTCTCCTAATCTTCTTCTTTCCTCAACTATGTCAGATGATATGGGTTCTTTAGCAAAATTTCTTTCAATGAAGCCAGAACAAAATATCGACTTAGACTTACTAGGGTTAGGACATCTAAATATGATTTATTTAGCTTTGAAAATAGTCGAATTTGAAGCGTGTCGTTCAAGAGAACTACTTAATATTATGTTGATTGAAGAACCAGAAGCTCATATTCATCATCATATTCAAAAAACTCTGTTCGAAGGATTAAATCTTCAAAAAAACTATACTCAGATTCTCATGACCACACATTCTGTACATTTAGCTGAAGTGTCTGAAATATCTCGGATGAATGTATTAAAATCGTTTAATGGCAAATCTATCGTTATGAATCCAGCAAATAATCTGAACTCATTTGCTAAAGAAAAGTTAAAAAAGAACAATCTAAATCTAATAAACGCAGTAGAGAGATATTTAGATGTTAAAAGAAATGGATTGCTTTTTTCTAAAGGTGTTATCTTAGTTGAAGGAGATGCTGAAGAAATACTTATTCCTCAAATAGTAAAAAAATTATTTGGTATAAACTTAGACGAACTTGGAATAGGTTTGATTAATGTTGGTAGTACTTCGTTTGAATATATCGCTAGCTTGTTTGACGATGATAGAATACAGAGAAAGTGTGCTATTGTAACTGATTTAGATGAACAGGCAATCCCATCAGAACATCGATTGTATAAAAGCACTGCACAAGAGAAAGGTCAAGCAAGAAAAGAAAAATTATCCTCCCTTTTTAATGAAAACAATTGGGTTAATTGTTTTTATGCTAATACAACATTTGAAATTGAGTTTTTAGATGTGAATAAAGAAAATATTCTAACTTATGTCAGTCCAATTATAGATGACGCATTCAAAGATAAAAAAACAATAACTGCTTATAAAGAAGAAATACAAAGTGAACAATATTTAGAAAGAAATTTAGCGATGTTAAAACTAGCCAATCATGTTGGTAAGGGGTGGTTTGCAATTGAGTTAGGTGAAAAAATTGACTTTTTAATCAAAATTCCTAAGTATATTCTTAATGCTATTGCTTTTGCATGTCAGGAAATAGTAGATCTCTCAATTTATAAAAAAATTCTACTCCATACAATCGACTTGTACGAGGAAACTACAGAATTGTCAGCTTTATCAGCTAGTTTAAAAACAAGTGATACAGCTGATTTGAATATAGCAATAATTTCTTTATTAGAGTACTTTGGTAAAGATGAGGATGTTGTGTATCTAATCAATCAGATAGAAAATTACACAAAAATACTTTATGCTGAGGTTTCAAAATGACAAATATCTTCGAAAAAATCGTAAATGATTTAAATTTAGAACAAAAAGATGTTGTGGAAAGTGAAGATAACCTTTATGTAAATGCATGTCCTGGGAGTGGGAAAACAAGGGTACTTACAAGGAAAATTGCTTACCAAGCAATTAAACACGATGGATCACTAAAAAGAATAATTGCTATCACATACACTAATAGAGCTGCTGAAGAAATTAAGGAACGCCTAAGTTTACTTAGTATAGATGATGATATTAATATTTGGGTGGGGACAATACATCAGTTTTGTCTTGAATTTATTATTTATCCTTTTAAAATGAATCTCTCAAGAGTATCAAAAGGATTTACAATTATTGATGATTATACTCAAAGAGCTTACGTCAGCCAAATTAATAATATGCTGAATTTAAATCTCAAAACGTATGAACTGAACAAAATTGATTTGTCACTTTCTCATGATTTTAAAATTAATGAAGTTCAGTATACTCAAGTTTCTGAAATGTATCACACTATGTTGGAAAAAAATAAAGAAATTGATTTTGATATGATTTTACTAGTAGCGTATAAAATTTTAACTGTAAACAGTAACGTTGCACGTAATATTGCTAGTAATATAAGGGCGATTTATGTGGATGAATTTCAAGATACTAGAGAATTACAATACAATGTAATAGCTAAATTACTTCAAAACAACCCTCAAATTCAGTCAATGTTTGTTGGAGATATTGACCAAGCAATTTATGGATCATTAGATGGTATAGCTAAATCAGTTGAAGAACTAGAAATGCTAACTAGTCACACTTTTCAATCAAAGACGCTACATGGCTGTTACAGGTCTAATCAGAGATTAGTAGACTTCTACTCTAATTTTCAGAGTTGTCCTTACGAGATTGAAAGCAGAGGGAATAATAAAAACGACCGTGGTTTTATAAGTTATGATTGCAAAGTTACTAAGGAGGATTTACCCAACATAATAAAAAATATAATAAAGGAAAAGATTGAAAGCGGCATTCATGAAAAAGATATTTGTGTACTTGCTCCTCAACACTATCCTCTGTTTTCACTGGGTGAGTATTTAAAGAAAGAATTACCGTATTGCAATTTTGATGCTATAAATATATCACCAATTAAGGTAAATAATCATAGTTTATTTTTCAAGTTAGCAATTTTGTACTTTACTGAATCAGGTGAAAAGGTTCGAAGAAGAAAGCTAATTGCAAACGATATTTTAATTATATTAAAAAATGAATTTGGAATAGAAGTTAAAGATTATTTTATTGACTTAGATTTATTACAGCTAATAAACAGTGTGAAAAGAATGTATAGTGGAGACGACAACGGTGTTGATTTATACAAATTTGTTACCAAACATATATTTGTTAATCTTAATATTGACGAGAAAAATTACCCGTCTATTTTTAAGCACTATCTATTTTTTATTAACGAAGTAGAAGATCGGATAAAAAATAATTCATTATCTAGTAGTGTATCTAGTTTTAAGAAGATGTTTAAATCTCGAGATGGTATCACACTTACTACAGCACATAAAGTTAAAGGAAATGAGTATGATACTGTTATCGCTATTAATCTTCTAAACGGGAAAATTCCTCATTGGAATGAAATTTTTAATGTTTCTGATAAAGGAATTAGTTCAGCGAGAAAACTACTATACGTAATTTGTTCAAGAGCAAAAAATAATTTATTTCTTTTCTCAGAGGTGGGTTATTTTACGAGTAAAGGAGACTTGCTTTATCCCACTCAATTATTAGATAAAATAGAATTTGATTATAATATTTAAAATACCTAGGTAGTCGTTGTTTTAAATATAGTAGGAATCGGACGCTCAGTACGGAGCGTCTATTTTTTTACCCAATTTTGAAAGGAAGTGAACTTATGAAAATAAAAAATCAAGAATCAAAAGGTCGCTCTCCCCCCTTTAAAACCATCACACAAATAAGATTCATTCAAACATAAAAACAGAAAGGATAGGTAAAAATATGGAACTTAAATATGTCATTCCCAATATGGAAAAAACATTTGGACAATTAGAATATGCTGGTGAAGGGAACATTGAACAACGTCGAATAAATGGCAGACCAACCATTCTCTCTCGTAGTTACAATTTATACTCAACGATTCAACGAGCAGATGATATTGTTGTCATTCTTCCCTCCGAAGCTGGCGAGAAACATTTTGAATCCGACGAAAAAGTCAAACTCATCAACCCACATATTACCGCAGAAGGTTATAAAATTGGCAATCGAGGATTTACCAATTACATTATGCACGCAGACGATATGGTGAAAGCATAAGAAAGGAAAGGTGAAAAAATATGAGATTAGCAGAAGGTATTGTGATTGAAAAAGACCAGACATTTGGCACATTGAAATTTTCCGCCTTGCGTCGTGAGGTTCGTATCCAGAATGAAGATGGTACGGTTTCCGAAGAAATTAAAGAACGTACCTATGACTTAAAATCAAAAGGACAAGGACGCATGATACAAGTCAGTATCCCCGCTTCTGTTCCTTTGAAAGAATTTGACTACAACGCAGAAGTGGAATTAATCAATCCTGTGGCAGATACCGTAGCGACGGCTACTTTTCGAGGGGCAGACGTTGATTGGTACGTGAAAGCAGACGATCTTGTATTAAAAGGACAGACAAAACCTCATCAGAAATATAAAAAAGAAGCGTCCGAAAGTGAAAAATAGGTGTTGCTTATGACAAACACACCATTGATTTTGAAAGAAATTCCGAAGGATGAAGCCATTTCTTTTATTCGGCAATACCATTATTCAAAGATACTCCCTAGATTGTGTAAATACTTTCTAGGGATTTTTTCAGAAGAAAAATTATTAGGCGTTGTGGAATTAGGCTGGGGTACGCAACCCCTACAAACCATACGCAAACTCTTTCCCGACAGTTCCCTTCAAACCACAGATTATTTAGAAATTGGAAAGATGTGTTTTCTTCCAGAAATGAATCAAACCAATTATTTTGGCAGTCAAGCTCTTTCAGCTCTAATTAAGTGGTTGAAAGAACATACGGACTGTCATTTTTTATATACACTGGCAGATGGAATTGAGGGAAAATGTGGCTATGTCTATCAAGCGTCCAACTTCTTTTACTGCGGGTATTTCAAGACAAGTGTCTATCGTGATAAGCAGTCATGGGAAAAGATACACCCTCGAAGTGCTCGCCTTTTATTAGAGGAAAATGCTCGCTTTGAACAGGTAGAGAAAAAGCATTGGCTTTCCCAGGCATTTTGCGAATACAAAGGGATTGAGAAAATCAATGGACGCATGTTTCGCTATCTCTATCCGTTGACAAAAGAAGCGAAAAAACTGTTAGGACACACTCTCTATCGACGTCATTATTATCCGAAAGAAAAAAATTTACGCTTTGAAAAGCGAATCGCTTATCAGAAATATGAAGCCATTTCTCAACCAACTTTTGATAAACAGGCTCGTATCTACAATACACAATTATTTTGATAGGTGGAAAGGAGGATTTTTATGCCATTGCTTCATGACAGAGGAGAGCGAATCAAAGCCAACGATAAGCACTTGGTCTATCATTTTGTACTAATTTCATTGCTGGTAGTTTTTCTAGTCGTCCTACTCCCTTTTCATTGGAGAGCGTTACAATCGGTGAACTGGCAAGCAGTTCAGTTAGATACATTTTTCTATCAACTTCATACGCCATACTTTTGGAGCAGTATTCTCACTGCTCTTTTTGTATGCGGACTTATCAGCTGGCTTTATTATCACTATCGTATAGATTCTATAAAACAGTTAGAGCACCGTCAAAAGTTAGCTCGTATGATTTTAGAAAATCATTGGTATGAAGCCGAAGAAACTCAATCAGAGGGATTCTTTAAAGATTTACCCAGCAAGAAAACCAAACAACGAATCCGCCATTTTCCTAAAATATATTATCGAATGAAAGATGGACTAATCCATATTCATGTAGAAATCACCTTAGGGAAATATCAAGATCAGCTTTTGCACCTAGAAAACAAACTAGAAACAGGATTGTATTGTGAATTAGTGGAAAAAACGTTGAAAGATTCTTATGTAGAGTATGTCCTACTTTATGATACTATTGGCAATCGAATTGGCATTGAAGACGTGGTAGCTCAAGATGGACGTGTCAAATTGATGGAATCGGTCTATTGGGAGTTCGATTCTCTCCCTCACATGTTAATTGCTGGGGGCACTGGTAGTGGAAAATCCTATTTTATTCTCACATTGATTGAATCTCTCCTGCATACAAATGCAAAGCTTTATATTCTTGACCCTAAAAATGCTGATTTGGCAGACTTAGGGGCGGTCATGAATAATGTCTATTACCGTAAAGAAGATATGTTGGCATGTATCAATCAATTTTACGAAGATATGATTGATCGCAGTGAAACCATGAAACAACACCCTAACTATAAAACAGGAGAAAATTATGCTTATCTTGGTTTGTCTGCCAATTTTCTTATTTTTGATGAATATGTGGCAATGATGGATATGCTAGGTCGTGAAAGTACCACCGTTATTCATAAACTCAAACAAATTGTAATGTTAGGACGACAAGCAGGCTTCTTTTTAATTCTTGCCTGTCAACGTCCAGACGCAAAATATTTTAGTGATGGGATTCGGGACAACTTTAACTTCCGTGTGGCTTTGGGTCGTATGTCTGAAATGGGCTTTGGTATGATGTTCGGAAGCGATACACAAAAACAATTTTTCTTAAAACCCATCAAGGGAAGAGGTTACGTGGATACAGGAAAAAGTGTGATTAGTGAGTTTTATACACCCCTTGTACCAAAAAGGTACGATTTCTTAGGAGAAATAGGAAAAGTCATTCAAAAAAAGCAATCTGAGCCTGTACCGCACGAAGTGAAAGGTACAGGTTCAGACTTGCTTTGATTGGTGTGGCGTTAGCCACGCCAATCCTTTAGCCCCCTCTATCTAACAGGGGGGCACAAATACAACTGAAAACAGGCAATTCTCATCAACCAATGTTGATGGTACAAAGGATTGCGGAAAATATGAAAGGTGTAAACTCAAGGGTCATAGTTTACATCTTTTTTAGATTGGAGGTTTGCGAATGGAAAACGAAAAAATTTGGATTAAGGAATTGAAAGAAAAGCGACTGGCTTATGGCGTTTCTCAAAATAAACTGGCGGTTGCTTCTCATATTACCAGACCTTACCTATCGGATATTGAAACAGGCAAGGCAGTCCCTACTCAACAGGTGAAAGAAGATTTACTGAACGCTTTGGAACGCTTCAATCCCGATAACCCATTGGAGATGTTATTCGACTATGTACGGATTCGATTCCCTACCAATGATGTGGCTCAAATTATCGGTGAGGTTTTACGTTTGAATATGGATTATATGCTACACGAAGACTTTGGCTATTATTCTTATCCCGAACACTATCGTTTCGGTGATATTGTTGTCCTAGTCTCTCATGATGTAAGTAAAGGTGTTTTATTAGAACTGAAAGGAAAAGGCTGTCGGCAATTTGAAAACTTTCTATTGGCTCAACATCGGAGCTGGTATGATTTCTTTCAAGATTGCATGGAACATAAAGGTATTTTCAAACGCTTGGATTTAGCTATCAACGATAAAACAGGGATTTTGAATATTCCAGATTTGGCAAAGAAATGTAAACAGGAAGAATGCATTTCCGTCTTTCGAAGCTTTAAAAATTATCGCAGTGGTGAATTGGTTCACCGTGATGAAAAACCATACATGGGAAACACACTTTATATTGGCTCATTAAAAAGTGAAGTCTATTTCTGTATATATGAGAAAGATTATGAGCAATACGTGAAAAATGATGTTCCCTTAGAAGACGCAGAAGTAAAGAATCGGTTTGAAATTCGGTTAAAAAATGACCGAGCCACCCAAGCCATGAAAGATTTATTGGCACATCAACAGGCGGAAAAAACAGCCTTTGAAATTATCAATCGCTATATCCGCTTTGCAGATAAAGACGACACTAAACGTCGGAGTGATTGGAAAACTAATGAACGTTGGGAATGGTTTATCGGTAAAAATCGTGGAGCATTACGCCTAACCACACAGCCAGAGCCTTATTCTTTTGAACGAACATTGAACTGGTTACATCATCAAGTCGCCCCTACATTAAAAATCGCAAGCATTTTAGATGTTCTCAACGGTACAACCATTATCTCCACCATGATTCAGGAAGCCAAACTGACAGAAAAACATGAGAAATTAATTGAACAACAACATCTAGCCATGGAGGATTTGATTACATGAGCCTTTTAACAAAAGAATTAAAGAAGTTAGGGTTTCAGTGTGGCATTGAGTTTCAAGCGTATATACAAAATACAGGGAAATATACGTCTCTCATTATTGAGGGAAAACGGCAAGCTGGTGATACCATCTATACCTATGATTTTTACAAGGTGAGATTTTATAATAATTATACCAATCGAGTAACCGTCTATGGAGAGCATTTAACCCCTTTTCAATTATTAAGGCGTGTAAAAAGCTATATCTATTATCGAGAAAAATATCTTAAGGAAAGGAGGACAATCACATGAATTTTGGGCAGAATTTGTACAACTGGTTCTTGGATAATGCACAGTCATTGGTATTGTTAGCGATTGTTGTCATTGGACTGTTTTTAGGTTTTAAACGAGAATTTTCAAAACTCATTGGCTTCTTGATTATTGCTCTAATCGCCGTCGGACTTGTGTTCAATGCAGCTGGCGTGAAAGATGTGTTATTAAACTTATTTAACCGAATCATTGGTGCTTAACAGATATTTTTCATGATAAAATAGGAAGTATATATTTTGTTATGAAAGGATTTATGAATATGTTTACAAATGATCAATTTAAATCTCTTTTAATTAAAACATTAGAAAGAAAGAGCTCTTCAAATTATTATGAAGGAGGTAACGAGATTGTTTCTAAAATGAAAATATCAGAGGTAACTTTAGATGAGACTGACGATTTTACTTATTATAAAGGATATAAAAAGGGCTGGAATACGCTTTGCACATATCTTAAAATAAGAGTTCCTTTTGATGATTTAGACTTTTTTGAAAGTCATAAAGATTTGATTACCCAGACAGCAAGCTCCATATATGATAAACAAGGTGATAATGTATTAGTGGATACTATTTTAGTACCACTTCCAGAGAATTACGAAGTAATTAACTTTAGTCAGTTGAAAATTAGTGATGTGGTTTCACAAGCTATTGAAGACGCTGAGTCTTTTATGAGTAATGGTGAATATCAACGTGCCTTTGACAGAGTTCACACTGCTTTTCATGGATATTTAATTGAAATACTAAAAAAATATGAAATTACAGTTCCTAGAGACGAAAATCTATCTAAATTATATAGTAGGATACAACAATTAATTGAAAAAGAAATTCAACCTACTGAACTTGCTGATATAGTGAAGACAACGATAAGGTCATCAAATGGAATGATTAGCTCTCTTAATGAAGCAAGAAATAGGCATTCACTTGCACACCCTAATACAAATATTATTGGAAAGAGAGAAGCAAAACTAATAATAGGTATTTCAAGTACAGTTACAGATTATATTAGCGGATACCTTGATAAGTAGCGTCATTAACTGATTGCTACTTTTTTTATGACTATTTTTATAAAAAGGATGTGATAAGAATTGGAAATGAAAGTCTATGTGGCAAATTTAGGACGGTATAATGAAGGTGAATTAGTCGGAGCATGGTTTACTCCACCAATTGATGAGGAAGAAATGGCAGAAAGAATCGGTTTAAATGAGGACTACGAAGAATATGCAATACATGATTTTGAGCTTCCTTTTGATGTGGACGAATACACGCCGATTAGTGAAATCAACCGTCTATGTGAAGCCATTCAAGAAATCGAAGGTACACCTATTTATAATGAACTCAAAGAAATTCAAGGCATGTGGTTTAGTAGCTTGGAAGAATTACTGGAAAACAAAGAGGATATTCATTGTTATAGTGATTGTGATTCGATGGAAGATGTCGCCCGTTATTACGTGGAAGAAACAGGACAGCTTGGTGAAGTCCCTTCCAATTTACAAAATTATATTGACTACCAATCTTTGGGACGTGATATGGAAATAGAGGGTAATTACCTAGTTACCTCTCATGGGGTATTTGAATATTGTCAGTAAGTTTAACAATCCGTGTTATAATTAAATTAATAAATAGCACGGAGAGGTATAAATTATGGTAAATGTATTTGAAAATCTTAAACTATTAAAACTAGACATGAAAGATAAAGGCTGGGTGATAGATTCCTTTTACTTTCGTTACAAACAGCAAAATTATATTGTACTTGTTAAGCTATTTGAAAAAGAGGAAAAAGTTCCAGAATATGCTCTGTTAAAACTAGAATTTTTAAAGGAAAACGATTTTTCAGATATGCTAGCTGTCTATGCTAATTCGGTAAAATTATATACAGACACGAAAACAATAAGAGAATATTTTGGTATCGAATACAGTAGTAACTTGGGAGATGTTTTATTTCAATTTAGCCAAACTCTTGCTCGATTTATTCCGACAGAAGTTAGTGAGAAGAAAAATGAAGACCAAAAAGAAGCCATGTGTTTCTCATTAAGTCAAAGTGATTCAGAAGATCCCAGAAAAAAATATTGTTTTTCAGTTAGAAGAAATCCTTTAAAGGGAAATGGTGAGCTGGGAAAACGAAGTCCTTTTAATGACAATAAAACGAGATTGTATAGACCCAGCTTATATGAACGATTAGGGTCAGATACCAATTTAAGTTTCAGATATTCAATGAATCCAGATGATGAAGAAACTGATGAAGGTATTATTGCAAAATGGACAAAAAATAAAATTGAATAGTTAAAGCATTGAAAGAGCAATCACCTATTTTGATTGTTCTTTTTCTATTTTTACGGAAAGGACGTGAAGACATGAAAAAAATAAGAAGTTACACCAGTATTTGGTCAGTAGAAAAAGTGATTTATGCGATTAATGATTTACAACTCCCTTTCCCAATTACCTTTACGCAAATGACATGGTTTATCGTTTCTTTGTTTGTCGTCATACTCTTTGGCAGTTTACCACCACTTTCTCTGATTGACGGAGCACTACTCAAATACTTAGGGATTCCCATTGTTCTCACTGGGTTCATGTGCCAAAAGACCTTTGACGGAAAGAAACCCTATGGATTTCTAAAGTCTATCATTACCTATGCTCTACGCCCTAAAGTAACCTACGCTGGCAAACAAATACGATTAAAAAAAGAAACAATGAATGAATCGATTACGATTGTAAGGAGTGAACAACTAGATGGCATATCCGATTAAATATATGGAAGATAATCTCGTATTTAATCATGATGGCGAAGTATTCGCTTATTATGAATTAATTCCCTATAATTACAGTTTTTTAAGTTCCGATGAAAAAATTCAAGTTCATGATAATTTCTGTCAATTGATTGCCCAAAATCGTGATGGCAAGATTCATGCTCTGCAACTAGCAACCGAATCAAGTATTCGAGCCACACAGGAACAATCGAAAAAAGAAATCACTGGACGATTAAAAGAGATAGCTTACGAAAAAATAGATGAACAGACCGAAGCGTTAATTTCTATGATTGGTGACAATCAAGTAGACTATCGCTTTTTTATTGGTTTTAAACTCTACCTCAATGAACAGGAAGTATCCGTAAAAAATGTTGGGAAAGAAATTCAAAAAGCATTTGCGGAATTCTTTCATGGTGTGAATCACAAATTAATGGGCGATTTTGTTTCTATGCCTATGGCGGAAATCGAACGCTTTTCTAAGATGGAACAGTTGTTAGAAAGTAAATTATCCAGACGCTTTCAGATTCGTAAATTGGAGAAAGATGATTTTGGTTATATTATTGAACATCTTTACGGGCAAACAGGTGTCCCTTTTGATGACTACGACTACCATTTACCGAAACGATACGAAGATAAAAAAGTGTTGGTAAAGAAATACGATATTCTCAAACCCACTCGCTGTTTAATCGAAGAAAATCAACGCTATTTACGGATTGAACAGGAAGATACCACTACTTATGTGGCGTATTTTACAATTAATAGTATTGTTGGTGAATTGGATTTCCCTAATAGTGAAATTTTTTATTACCAGCAACAGCAGTTTACTTTCCCCGTTGATACCAGTATGAATGTTGAAATTGTCGCCAATAAAAAAGCCTTATCTACCGTTCGCAATAAAAAGAAAGAACTGAAAGATTTAGATAGCCACGCATGGGAAAGCGACAACGAAACCAGTACTAATGTGGTGGACGCTTTAGAATCTGTCGATGAATTAGAAAGTAATTTAGACCAAACCAAAGAATCTATGTACAAACTAAGCTATGTGGTACGGGTATCAGCAAAGAATTTGGACGAGCTGAAACAACGTTGTGATGAAGTAAAAGATTTTTATGATGATCTGTCTATCAAATTAGTACGACCTTTTGGCGATATGCTAGGCTTGCATAATGAATTTATTCCCTCAAGCAAGCGATATATCAATGACTATATTCAATATGTCACGTCGGATTTTTTGGCTGGTCTTGGTTTCGGTGCTACACAAATGATTGGTGAAAATTCTGGTATTTACGTCGGTTACAATCTCGATACAGGCAGAAATATTTATCTCCAACCTAGCCTTGCAAGTCAAGGAATTAAAGGCTCTGTAACAAATGCATTAGCGTCCGCTTTTATTGGTTCATTAGGTGGCGGAAAATCATTCTCTAACAATATGCTGGTCTATTATTCAGTACTCTTTGGCGGACAGGCAACCATTGTTGACCCAAAAGCTGAACGTGGTGAATGGAAAGAAACCTTACCTGATATTGCCCATGAAATCAATATTGTTAATCTCACGAGTGAGAACGACAATAAAGGGTTACTTGACCCTTATGTGATTTTAAAACTCCCGAAAGATTCAGAAAGCCTTGCCATTGATATTCTCACGTTCTTAACAGGTATTTCCAGCCGAGATAGCGAGAAGTTTCCTGTCCTGCGTAAAGCTATTCGGAGTGTAACTCAAAGCAAACAACGAGGGTTGTTATTGGTGATTGATGAATTGCGAAAAGAAGATACGCCCATCAGCAATAGTATTGCTGACCATATCGAAAGCTTTGTCGATTATGATTTTGCCCATCTGTTATTCAGTGATGGCAGTGTCACCCAATCCATTAGCTTGGAAAAACAACTCAATATTATTCAAGTGGCAGATTTGGTCTTACCCGATTCCAATAGCTCTTTTGAAGAATACACTACCATGGAATTATTAAGTGTGGCAATGCTGATTGTCATTAGTACCTTTGCTTTAGACTTTATCCACTCTGACCGTTCCATTTTTAAAATTGTTGACCTTGATGAGGCTTGGAGTTTTTTACAAGTGGCACAAGGAAAAGCTCTATCTATGCGATTGGTTCGAGCAGGACGTGCCATGAATGCAGGGGTCTATTTCGTTACTCAAAACGCGGACGATTTACTAGATGAAAAGATGAAGAATAATATTGGCTTGAAATTTGCCTTTCGTTCCACTGACCTAGTGGAAATCAAAAAGACCTTAGAATTTTTTGGTGTGGACAAGGAAGATGAAAACAATCAGAAACGCTTACGTGAATTAGAAAATGGACAATGTTTAGTTTCAGACATCTATGGTCGTGTAGGGGTTATGCAGTTTCACCCGATTTTTGAAGAGTTGCTTCATGCCTTTGATACCAGACCGCCTGTGCGAAATGAGGTGGAAGAATGACACAAAAACAAAAGAAATTTCTTCACTATAGTTGGATAACGCTCCTTTGTGTGGGCGTTATTTTACTTTTATTAGGCACGCTGGGCAATGCAGTACAAGCGACAGGCTTAGTTGATGAAACCATTGATACAAGCAATGAATACTCCAAGTATGGTTTGAATCAATATCAGCTTGATTATTATGTGGACAATAGCTGGGGCTGGCTTCCATGGAATTGGAGTGATGGCATAGGACAATCGGTGATGTATGGATTGTATGCCATTACTAATTTTATTTGGACAATTTCTCTTTATCTATCGAACGCCACAGGTTATTTGGTGAAAGAAGCCTATGCCTTAGATTTCATTAGTCAAACATCCCAAGCAATTGGCGAAAACATGCAGACGATTGCAGGCATTACACCGAATGGCTTTTCCAGTTCAGGGTTTTATGTCGGTTTCCTCCTTCTTTTTATTCTCATTGTTGGAATCTATGTTGCCTATACAGGATTGGTTAAGCGAGAAACGACGAAAGTGATACGAGCTGTTTTAAACTTTGTCGTGGTGTTTATTCTATCGGCTTCCTTTATTGCGTATGCACCCGATTATATTGCGAAAATCAATGATTTTTCCAAAGATGTCAGTACCGCCAGTCTGAATATTGGGACAAAAATTGTTCTTCCTAACACGGATAGTCAAGGGAAAGACAGTGTGGACATGATACGTGACAGCTTATTCTCTGTTCAAGTAAAGCAACCATGGCTATTGCTTCAATATGGCTCCACTGATGTAGAAGCGTTAGGGGAAGAACGTGTGGAAAGTTTATTGTCTACCAGTCCAGATACAAACAATGGTGAAGATAGAGAAAATGTAGTGATTGAAGAAATTGAAGATCATGACAATACCTATTTAACCCTACCGAAGACGATTTCCAGATTAGGAACAGTCTTCTTTTTGTTTGTATTCAATATTGGTATCTCGATTTTTGTTTTCCTTCTAACAGGAATCATGATTTTTTCGCAAGTGCTATTTATTATTTTCGCTATGTTTTTGCCAATCAGTTTCCTATTAAGTATGTTGCCGAGTTTTGATGGCATGGGCAGGCATGCCATTACCAAGTTATTTAATGTGATTATGACAAGGGCTGGTATTACCTTGATTATTACCGTTGCCTTTAGTATTTCCACTATGCTTTATTCGCTGTCAGCAAGTTCTCCCTTTTTCATGATTATGTTTTTACAAATTGTGACCTTTGCAGGGATTTATTTTAAACTGGGCGATTTAATGAGCCTATTCACTTTACAAAGCAACGACTCTCAAAACATGGGCAGACAAGTGTTTCGCAGACCTCGTCAAATGATGAATCGACAAACCAGAAGATTTCAACGCAGTATGAGTAAGATTTTTCGTGGAAAAGCAGGGTCAACGAAGCAAAAGACAATGACAACAAAGCAGAATCAAACCAATAAAGCTAACCATACTCGTCAAAATGAACGGACTACACCAAAGAAAGAAACAGCACTTTCCAATGTGAAAAAGCAACAAGGCGGTATCGGGCAACGATTAGGTGAAAAGACAGCCCATGTATTGGACACGAAAAATCGTCTAGTCAATAAAAGAAAGCAGGCAAAACAACAGATACAGGCGACACCAACCCATGTCAAATATGCCCTTCATCAAGGAAAAGAGAATGTCACTCATAATGTAACAGACTTTAAACAATCTATGGCAGATACCAAAGCTCAACGCAAACAACAGCGTATGAACCAGCAGGAGCAAAAACGAAAGAACATTGCTCAAAAGCGTTTGGAGCTGGATAAAGCAAAAGAAAAAAGACGAAAAGAAAACCCATCATCTCCTGTTCAGAATAACCAGCAGCATGTTCGCAAGCGTCAGCAAACCGTCACGCCTGTTTTGTCACAAAACACTAAACGTGAAAATCATCAGCGACCATTGAAAAAAGAGCAAAAACAAAAGACACCACCGAAGCAATTCAATCAGAGGAAGCTAAATAAAAGAACGGATAAGCGAGGACAACAAACATGAAGCTAAAAATAACAGTGATTTGTAGTGTGGTCTTCTCTCTCTTCTTTTTTCTCTTATTATTCCTAGTCATTTTCTTTGCAGATGATACGGACAGTGGCGAAAACAACAAGGATTCTTCTATTCCACAAGGCGGTGTGACCGTTTCACCAGAAGTGTTGGCACACCGTCCGTTGATTGAAAAATATGGTAAGGAATATGGGATTGAAGACTATGTTTCTTATATCTTAGCCATTATGCAAGTGGAATCGGGCGGTACAGCAGAAGATGTTATGCAAAGTTCCGAATCTTTGGGTTTACCGCCCAACAGTTTGAGTACCGAAGAGTCCATCAAACAAGGGGTTAAATATTTCAGTGAATTATTAACCAGTGCAGAACAACAAGGAGTGGATATAGATTCTGTTATCCAATCTTATAATTATGGCGGTGGCTTTTTAAATTATGTGAGGAGTCATGGGAAAAAATATACCTATGAATTAGCCGAACAGTTTTCTAAAGAGAAGTCGGGTGGTCAAAAAGCAGACTATCCCAATCCTATAGCCATACCTGTGAATGGTGGTTGGCGATATAACTATGGAAATCAGTTTTATGTTCAGTTGGTTTCACAATACCTAACCGACACTTCCCCAACAGAATTTGATGATGAAACCGTGCAAGTCATTATGGACGAAGCCTTGAAATACGAAGGGTTTCCCTATGTCTTTGGAGGGGCGTCGCCTACCACCTCTTTTGATTGTAGTGGCTTAATACAATGGGTGTATGACAAAGCTGGCATTTCTCTCCCTCGTGTCGCCCAAGATCAGTATGACGCTACGCAAGAAATCTCTATGGAAGAAGCCCAAGCAGGCGACCTTATCTTCTTTCATTCAACCTATAATGCAGGCACATATGTGACTCATGTGGCGATATATTTAGAGGGAAATCGCTTTTATCATGCAGGCGACCCAATCGGTTATGGCGACTTAAGCAGTCGTTATTGGCAAGACCATCTGATTGGGGCTAGACGTGTTATTCATAACTAAGAAAGGAATGAATCAAATGATTATAAAAATCGAGCGAAAAGAAAAGAAGGAGAAACCAAAGAAATCTAAAAAACCGAGCAAGCAAAGAAAAGTTCCGATGATTAAAGTTGGCACGCATAAGAAATTAACCTTTGTTTTATGGGTTTTATTGATTGGTAGTGTCGGATTTGGAATCTATAAAAATTTTACTGCCATTGACACTCATACTGTCCGTGAAACAGAAATCATTAAACAGCAGATTGTCGATACCAACCAAGTAGAAAGTTTTGTGAAATCCTTTGCGAAAGACTACTTTTCGTGGCAACAATCCCAAGAAGCCATTGATAAACGAAATGAAAAATTGACCCATTATTTGACGGAAGAATTGCAGGTATTAAATGAAGAAATGATTCGTAAGGATATTCCTACTAGTTCTAGTGTGAACGATATACAGGTGTGGCAGGTTTCTCAAGTGAATGAGAACACCTTTGAGGTACTGTTTTCTGTTGAACAAGTTATTACCGAAGACAAAGACAAGGAAACTATATCGTCTAGCTTTCATGTGGTTGTCCATATAGATGAATCAGATAATATGGTTATTATCAAAAATCCGACAATGAGTAAGAAACCTCAAAAATCGGACTACCAACCCAAACAGCTAGAAAGTGACCATACAGTAGATACAGAAACGATGGACGAAATCACTAGCTTTTTAGAAACGTTCTTCCAGCTCTATCCTACCGCCACAGAAAAAGAATTGACTTACTATGTAAGTAATCATGTGTTACCTATGATTAACAAGGAATATGTTTTCGAGGAATTGGTGAATCCTATCTTTACCAGAAAAGATAACCAAGTAATCGTGAATGTCGCTGTGAAATATTTAGATCAAGAAACAAAGGCAACCCAAATCTCGCAATTTGAGTTGATATTAGAAAAACAAGATAATTGGAAGATTGTAAAATAACAAATATTGGTACATGATTACAGATACTTTGTAATCATGTACTCTTTTTGATAAAAAATTGGAGATTCCTTTACAAATATGCTCTTACGTGCTATTATTTAAGTGACTATTTAAAAGGAGTTAATAAATATGCGGCAAGGTATTCTTAAATAAACTGTCAATTTGATAGCGGGAACAAATAATTAGATGTCCTTTTTTAGGAGGGCTTAGTTTTTTGTACCCAGTTTAAGAATACCTTTATCATGTGATTCTAAAGTATCCAGAGAATATCTGTATGCTTTGTATACCTATGGTTATGCATAAAAATCCCAGTGATAAAAGTATTTATCACTGGGATTTTTATGCCCTTTTGGGTTTTTGAATGGAGGAAAATCACATGAAAATTATTAATATTGGAGTTTTAGCTCATGTTGATGCAGGAAAAACTACCTTAACAGAAAGCTTATTATATAACAGTGGAGCGATTACAGAATTAGGAAGCGTGGACAAAGGTACAACGAGGACGGATAATACGCTTTTAGAACGTCAGAGAGGAATTACAATTCAGACAGGAATAACCTCTTTTCAGTGGGAAAATACGAAGGTGAACATCATAGACACGCCAGGACATATGGATTTCTTAGCAGAAGTATATCGTTCATTATCAGTTTTAGATGGGGCAATTCTACTGATTTCTGCAAAAGATGGCGTACAAGCACAAACTCGTATATTATTTCATGCACTTAGGAAAATGGGGATTCCCACAATCTTTTTTATCAATAAGATTGACCAAAATGGAATTGATTTATCAACGGTTTATCAGGATATTAAAGAGAAACTTTCTGCCGAAATTGTAATCAAACAGAAGGTAGAACTGTATCCTAATATGTGTGTGACGAACTTTACCGAATCTGAACAATGGGATACGGTAATAGAGGGAAACGATGACCTTTTAGAGAAATATATGTCCGGTAAATCATTAGAAGCATTGGAACTCGAACAAGAGGAAAGCATAAGATTTCAGAATTGTTCTCTGTTCCCTCTTTATCATGGAAGTGCAAAAAGTAATATAGGGATTGATAACCTTATAGAAGTTATTACTAATAAATTTTATTCATCAACACATCGAGGTCCGTCTGAACTTTGCGGAAATGTTTTCAAAATTGAATATACAAAAAAAAGACAACGTCTTGCATATATACGCCTTTATAGTGGAGTACTACATTTACGAGATTCGGTTAGAGTATCAGAAAAAGAAAAAATAAAAGTTACAGAAATGTATACTTCAATAAATGGTGAATTATGTAAGATTGATAGAGCTTATTCTGGAGAAATTGTTATTTTGCAAAATGAGTTTTTGAAGTTAAATAGTGTTCTTGGAGATACAAAACTATTGCCACAGAGAAAAAAGATTGAAAATCCGCACCCTCTACTACAAACAACTGTTGAACCGAGTAAACCTGAACAGAGAGAAATGTTGCTTGATGCCCTTTTGGAAATCTCAGATAGTGATCCGCTTCTACGATATTACGTGGATTCTACGACACATGAAATTATACTTTCTTTCTTAGGGAAAGTACAAATGGAAGTGATTAGTGCACTGTTGCAAGAAAAGTATCATGTGGAGATAGAACTAAAAGAGCCTACAGTCATTTATATGGAGAGACCGTTAAAAAATGCAGAATATACCATTCACATCGAAGTGCCGCCAAATCCTTTCTGGGCTTCCATTGGTTTATCTGTATCACCGCTTCCGTTGGGAAGTGGAATGCAGTATGAGAGCTCGGTTTCTCTTGGATACTTAAATCAATCATTTCAAAATGCAGTTATGGAAGGGATACGCTATGGTTGCGAACAAGGATTATATGGTTGGAATGTGACGGATTGTAAAATCTGTTTTAAGTACGGTTTATACTATAGCCCTGTTAGTACTCCAGCAGATTTTCGGATGCTTACTCCTATTGTACTGGAGCAAGCCTTTAGAAAAGCTGGAACAGAATTGTTAGAGCCATATCTTAGTTTTAAAGTTTATGCACCACAGGAATATCTTTCACGGGCATATAACGATGCTCCCAAATATTGTGCAAATATCGTAAATACTCAACTGAAAAATAATGAGGTCATTATTATTGGAGAAATTCCTGCTCGATGTATTCAAGATTATCGCAATGATTTAACTTTTTTTACAAATGGGCTTAGTGTTTGTTTAGCAGAGCTAAAAGGATATCAGGTTACCACTGGCGAACCTGTTTGCCAGACCCGTCGTCTAAATAGTCGGATAGATAAAGTAAGATATATGTTCAATAAAATAACTTAGTGCGTTTTATGTTGTTATATAAATATGGTTTCTTATTAAATAAGATGAAATATTCTTTAATATAGATTTGAATTAAAGTGGAAAGGAGGAGATTGTTATTATAAACTACAAGTGGATATTGTGTCCTATTTGTGGAAATAAAACAAGACTACGAATACGAGTGGATACTATACTTAAAAATTTCCCTTTATACTGCCCCAAATGTAAGAACGAAACTTTAATTAATGTTCAAAAAATGAATATAATAACAATCAAAGAGCCAGACGCCAAGACGCAGAGCCGATAATTTGAGAAATGAAACTCTCATCTTATCGGCTCTTTTTGTTTATCTGAATTTTACTGACTAGCCTTCAATATTTCTTGCTTCATTGATACCTTTTGCTAGTGCTTCCATTAAGGATAGTTCTTTGTCTGTAAAGCTATCCATGTATTTTTCTACCTGTAACCTTCGAGTGCTTTTAATCAAATTATCTGTAGGTAAGAAAAATTCATCAATAGATACATGGAGTAATGATACAAGATCATACAGCACTTGTGTACTTGGGTGTTGTCCTTTGTTTTCTATATTTGTTAAATAACGTGGGTCAATTTCAATCATTGTTCCCACTTGTTCACGAGTGAGACCCCGTTTCATTCGAGCCTCTTTAATCGCTAAACCAACGGCTCTAAAATCGTATTTATCTTCTTTTTTACGCATACTAAATCACCTCTATACATTTTACTGTTCCTATATAACCATAAACAGGTATAGAAAAACATGTTATATAGTTTATGAGTTCCTATAGAACACTGTGGAATTTATTAATGCGATGAATCCAATTTCAAATAGAAAGGTCGCTGATTTTATTTACCTATACAACTTTATAAAATTTAGTCATACTCCTAGAAAGTAGATAAAATTGGCGACTTAATGGAGGGAAAAGTCGCCATGAGAAAGATAATCTGTCATCTAGTTCTCTTAATTAAGTTCTTATCAAAAAAACTTATCCACCTGTACTGGATAGATATGACCATCAATGTGGTTTTGCAGATTACATAGATAGAAAAATCAAAGCATATGAACAGAGAAAACAATCTGTTTATGTGCTTTTTTGGTCACTTAATAAATATCTTTTAGGATTTCTCTTCATTTATGCAACAAATCCCCCTTTCGTGTCGGGGTTTAGTATGAAGGGAGATAAAGAAGCACATGCCACTCCCTTTCACGACAGAAAGGGGGTGAAAAGCATGAAACCATCTTCTTTTCAAGAAACCATAGAAAATCAGTTTGACTATATCTGCAAACAAGTTATTGAAGATGAACGAAAAGATTACTTCAAACATCTAGACAGACTATCAGCAAAAGAAGTCTCGTTTTCTGATATAGATAACTACCTTGTCAACTCTTTTTCTACTGTTGATACGTACGTCACTGATTTCCAACTATTTAAATTATTTGGATTAAGAATCAATGTTGAAAGTGATTTATTAAGTGAAGCCCTGCGTCATCTTTCAGAGAAAAAACGGAACATTATTTTACTTCATTACTTTATGGATATGAGTGATGTGGAGATTGCGGAGTTACTAAATTTGAATCGTTCGACTGTTTATCGTCATCGAATAAGTGGACTAGCCATGATTAAAGAATTCATGAAGGAGTGTAAAGAATGAAAACAGCTTATCCAAGGGTTCCCTTCCCCCTCATTGTAAAGGCGACAGATGGCGACGTGGAAGCAATTAATCAGATTGTTAAACATTATCGAGGGTATACCTCAAAACGTTCATTACGTCGCATGACAGACGAATATGGAAATTCTCATATGGTTATTGATGAAACCCTACGTGGCAGAATGGAAACGAAACTCATCTCTAAGATTTTATCGTTCGAAATTAAATAGTCCCATTTTTTCGTGGAAGCGTGTCGAATCGTATCCACGCTTCCCGATTTGGGAGGTTTGTTATTCCATCAAAGCATATTGTGTGTTCAGTAGGTTTTGATAGGCTAACAAGCCAAACGTTCTTTGACAACCAAATAAAGGCAATCGAATACGTTTCGGTAAGAAAAGAGCTGATGAACTAACACGCCATGACCTACAAAATTAGTGAGCGATTCATGTTAGTAATTCGAAAGTAATCTTTAGCAGGATTGCTGCCATGACTTTCTTATCGTGATAATGATACTCCCGTATAGCCATAGTCCGAGCGTTAGAAGCGTCACAGGCAATGGGTACGGCTACATGAGAACCATGCAGAAGTGAAATTCCTGTGAGCTTTGCTAGAGCTGTTCGATTGCTAAGATATTCTTCTCTTGTCAGTGTATTATTATAAAACTATTTGATATAATTATAGGTGAATATTGGAGTTTTCCTAGCCTATAATTGGGAAAGGAGTAATAATGATAACGGTCACAAAAAAGGATTTAGTTGAGCTAGGATATGGAACTTCTTTTTCAGCAGACATCATAAAAAAAGCAAAAGAATTGATGATTACAAAAGGGCATATCTACTATCAATCTCGAAAGCTAGATAGAGTCCCTCGTGAAGCTGTTGAAGAAATTCTAGGAATTCGGTTTTCAAATGAAAACAGGTCTGAGTAGTTTTTGCACAGTAAGGAGTAAAAACTATGGTTAAAGACCCAATAAAAAAAGCAAAGAATGGAACCTATTATTTTCGTGCAAATCTAGGTTATGATTCTAAAGGGAAAAAAATTCAAAAATATCGTAGTGGATTCACTACTAAAAAAGAAGCAAGAGAAGAATATTCGAAACTGCTATTGATGAAACCAGAAGAATTAAGTGAGAATAAGGATAAAATGACGTTTAAACATTATATCTTTGAAATTTTCCTTCCATGGTATAAGACACAGGTAAAGCTCAGAACATATGAAAATCGCTTACCAACTATTAAGAAGCATTTCTCTTATTTTGATAAAATGGCTGTTTCCGATATTGAGCCTATTGATGTGCAAAATTGGCAACTAAAATTATCAAAGAAGTGTAAGTCTTCTTATGTAAGAGCTGTTCAAGGACTATTTTCAGTTGCTATGGATCGAGCAATTGTCCTTGGGATAACCACCACAAATCCATCTAAGATTATTGGCAATGTGAAAAAGCAAAAGTCTAAAATTGAATTTTGGACAAAAGAAGAATTTGAAAAAGTAATCTCTCTAATTTACAAAGAAGATTACTATCAACACTTTTTATTTATCTCTCTGTGGTTTTTATTTATGACTGGAATGCGAATTGGTGAAGCTACTGCCATTCAATGGGAAGATATTGATTTTGACTCAGGAGTACTAACCATCAACAAAACACTCTATTACAAGAATCAATCGAATTATAGATTTGTTGAACCAAAAACAAAGGCGAGCGTTCGTCATATTGTATTAGATAAATGCACATTAACTTATTTATCCGAATGGAAGGAAGTACAACAAAATCTAATTCAGACAGACTTTGTAATGAGCTATAACGGTATTCCTACCCAAAAACATACACTATCATATGCTATTGAACGCTATGCTAAGCTGGCTGGTATCCATCGAATCAGAATCCATGGGTTACGGCATTCTCATGCTTCCTTGTTAATCAGTATGGGAGAAAATCCACTTATCATTAAAGATCGTCTAGGACACGAAGATATTGAGACGACTTTAGGAACGTATGGACATCTTTATCCTAACAGTAATTTCGAGGTAGCTAACAAATTAAATGGAGCCATTTCCTTTAAAGAAGCAAAACAAAATTATGATACTTCACCAAAGAATCAATTTACTGTAGACTACTTGCGAAACAAAGAAATGAAAAAAGTGCAATAAAAGTGCAGTAAAAAGATAAGAAGAGCCAGAAACCCTTGGTATAAGAGGATTTCTAGCTCTCCTACAACTATTCCCACTCCGTATTTACCTTCTTCTACCCATAATTTAAATGATATTGAAAGTGTATGCATGCCAGATGCAATGATACCTTTAAATCTACTTTGTTCTGCTTTTTCTTTATCTATATGCATATATTGAGGATCAAAAGTTGTTGCAAATTGGATAATTTCTTCTTCTGTAATATGAAGGCTTTTTGTTTTGAATGTTTCTCCTACTATAAAATCATCGTATTTCATATATGTCTCTCTTTCTTATTCAAATTAATTTTTTAGTATGTAACATGTTAAAGGTAAGTCTACCGTCACTGAAACGTAAGACTCACCTCTAACTTTCTATTGAGACAAATGCACCATTTTATCTGCATTGTCTGTAAAGATACCATCAACTCCCCAATTAGCAAGTTGGTTTGCACGTGCTGGTTTGTTTACAGTCCATACGTTCAATTCATAACCCGCTTCTTTTACCATTTTTACTTTTGCTTTAGTAAGTTTGGCATCTTCAGTGTTTACTATTTTAGCATTACAGTAATCTAAAAGTGTTCTCCAGTCTTCACGAAACGAAGTTGTATGGAATATAACTGCTCTGTTATATTGTGGCATGATTTCTTCTGCAAGTTTAACAAGCACAACATTAAAGCTTGAAATGAGCACTTCTTGATTCTGATTTAAGTTTGTTAATTGTTCTTCCACTTGCTTAACCATACTTTTAGAAAGTGCTAGTCCATTCGGTCCAGTAATACCTTTTAATTCTACATTTAAATTCATATTATATTCATTTGCTATTTTTACTACATCATCGAAAGTTGGCAAATGTTCATCTTTGAATTTTTCACCAAACCAAGATCCTGCAGAAGCATCTTTAATTTCATCATAATTCAATTCAGTTATTTCCCCGGACATATTTGTAGTCCGTTCTAAATAATCATCATGAATGATAATCAGTTGTTCATCTTTTGTAATTGCAACATCTAACTCCAACCAGTTTATACCTTCTACTTCTGAAGCAGCTTTAAATGATGCAATTGTATTTTCCGGAGCTTTACTAGGTAATCCTCTATGTCCATATACAGTTAGCATATTACCTCTCCTTGCATTTTTATTTTTTTAATTAACGTAACTGTATTATCACATTAATCGCACTTTTATTTCCATTAAAAAGAGATGAATATCATAAATAAAGAAGTCGATAGATTCGTATTGATTATGGAGTTAATCTACGTCTCATCTCATTTTTAAAAAATCATTTATGTCCCAAGCTCCATTTTGTAATCAAGTCTAGTTTTTCTGTACCCCTTATCTGCAATTTTACTTAGGATTGCTTTTAACTTACCTCTTATCTGCAATTTTACTTAGGATTGCTTTTAACTTACCCCTTATCTGCAATTTTACTGAGAACTGCTTTTAACGCACCTCTTATCTGCAATTTTGCCTAGAACTGCTTTTAACGTACCTCTTATCTGCAATTTTACTGAGAACTGCTTTTAACTTACCCCTTATCAGCAATTTTGCATGGAATTGCTTTTAACGTACCTCTTATCTGCAATTTTACTTAGAACTGCTTTTAACAAACCTCTTATCTGCAATTTTACTTAGAACTGCTTTTAACGTACCTCTTATCTGTAATTTTACTGAGAACTGCTTTTAACAAACCTCTTATCTGCAATTTTACTTAGAACTGCTTTTAACAAACCTCTTATCTGCAATTTTACTTAGAATTGCTTTTACTATTCCTCTTATTAGTATAATCTCAGTAAGAATGCGTATAAAAATGAAAATTACAACCGATTTTGTAAGTGCTGACGCCTGAGGGAATAGTATGTGCGAGAGACTAATGGCTCGAGCCATACCCCTAGGCAAGCATGCACGTACAAAATCGTAAGATAAAAAAATAAGCATATCACTGTAAACTTTAAAAAATCAGTTTAGTGATATGCTTATTTATTTCGAGTTAGGATTTATGTCCCAAGCTCATCAAGCACAATCGGCCACTAGTTTATTTCTCTATCTTATATGTTCTGATATGGTCTTCTATACTGTATAAGTATACTTTTGAATATGGATCTTGTGTCAATTCACGTTCGAAATCAAATTCTTGATTATCAAATCTGTTAAAGAATGTTTCGTATTCTTCGACTGATAATTGCTCTCTAGATTCTAGCATATTTAAGTGTTTCTCTTTATCTAATGCTTTGTCATATCCTTTAACGATTGAACCACTAAAGATTTCTCCTACTGCTCCTGAACCATAACTAAATAGACATACTTTCTCTTCTGGTTGGAATGTGTGGTTCTGTAATAACGAAATTAAACTTAAGTATAATGATCCTGTATAAATGTTACCAACATCTCTATTCCATAATACGGTTCTGTTGCAAAGTTGAATTTATAGTATAATTTTAACAAAAAGGAGTCTTCTGTATGAACTATTTCAGATATAAACAATTTAACAAGGA
>NZ_JAJNIU010000018.1:0-55550 GCF_022386355.1 Mammaliicoccus sp. L-M44
ATATAGTAAGCGATAGCGCGCTAGATTATATAAAAAATAAACTGTGAAGTAGAGTCGTACGTTCTCTACTTACACAGTTTATTTTACACTCCCGTTTATTACCACTTTAACTCACATGTTTCTCTATCTTGTGAGTTTACTACCTCTTTAACTCACATCTTTCCTAATCCCAAGACTCTAACCTACACCACACCCACACTACTACTTCTCACTTTTTACCATTTCTGCATATTCGGTATCGGTTATGGCATAAATGACATCGTCTACTACTTTTTCTTTATGAATTCTATTTTTAGGCATGATCCCTATTTTTTTCATGCCGAGTCTTTTCATCACTTCGCCTGATTTAGGATTAATTATACTGTGCATTGCTTTTACTTGATTAAGTCCTAATGTTTCAAATGATAGTGATAGCAATGCTAATCCCGCTTCTGTCATATAGCCATTACCTGTATATTTTAAATTAAGGGCATAACCGAGTTCTCCTCGTTTATGTTCTTGCTCAACTCTTAAATCAATTGTACCTATTAATTTATCTTCGGATTTTAATTCGATACCGTACTTTCCTAATGGTGCTGTCATATAATGTTTTGCAATTACACTTTTAGTTTCTTCTTTAGTTAAGTGTGTTGGAAATACATGTGTTGTATTTTCAACATCAGATGCATATTCGAATAATGATTCAACATCATTTAAATTAATAGGTCTTAAAATAAGTCTTTCTGTTTCCAATATTTGATTTTCTGCTAATTCGACTAATACATCCATACTTAACACCTACTTATGATTGATATTCGTTCAACGCTAATGCTAGACAACCGATTATACCTTGGTCATCATTTAAACTTGGTGTAACAATATATTCTTCTACTGGTGGAACTGCAATATAGTTGTTATTTAATCGTTCAAATTGCTCATGCACTTTTTTTAATAAATGTGTTTGATGCATCACACCACCGCCAAAAATGATTTTTTCAGGCGACAACATTAATGCTGTATTTAGTGCTGCTTGCGCAATATAATAAGCAACGAAATCCCAGTCTTGAGCATTTTCATGAATTTCTTTGGCAGAAATACCTGCTCTTTTTTCGATTGCTGGTCCTGAAGCTAAACCTTCTAAGCAATTACCGTGGTACGGACAATTACCTTCAAAGTCTTGATCATCTTTATGAATTTTAATAGACATATGTCCCATTTCAGGATGACTTAACCCTTGTACAATTTTCCCTTTAACGATTGCACCGCCACCGATACCAGTACCTACTGTATAGTAAACCGCTGAGTCAATATTTTTGGCGATTCCTTTTTTATACTCACCGTATAAAGAGGCATTTACATCTGTCGTAAATGCTACAGGTACATCGAAATGTTCTTGAACTGCTCCTTTAAAATCAAAATTTTGCCACGCAATTTTTGGTGTCGAAGTGATATATCCATATGTATCAGAATCTTTATTGATATCTATCGGTCCAAATGATCCTATACCTATACTACTAATTTGATATTTTTTAAAAAATTCTATAACTTTAGGTAATGTTTCTGATGGCTCAGTTGTTGGTATAGAGATGCGTTCTATTACATTTAAATCTTCATCTCCAACTGCACATACAAATTTCGTTCCACCCGCTTCAATCGCTCCTAGAAGTTTCACTTATATCACACTCTTTCCCTTTTTATTTATTTTTCATAAGTCATATTCTGAATCATAACGCATACGTTCATTAGAACCATCTCTTCTTCTTGAAGACGATTAACATAATAATTGCTATAACGGCCATAATGACGAGAACAATATAATAGCCATCATGCCATTCGAGTTCTGGCATATTTGTAAAGTTCATTCCGTAAATACCTGCAATTAAAGTTAAAGGCATAAACACAACAGAATAAATGGTTAATATTTTCATTATATTGTTCATCTTGAATGAGTTCAAAGAAATATAATTATCTCGTATATCACTCGTCATTTCTCGTGATGAATCTACCATTTCCATTTGTTTCATAAGGTGGTCATTAATATGCGTAATATATAAAAATTGTTGTTCATTAAGATGCAACACTTTACCTTCACGCATTCTATATACTAAATCCTTCATAGGTTGAACAGTTCTTTTAATAATCAGCAATTCTTGTCTTAAATCAAATGTGTCATCGATTAACGTCTTAGTTGTAATATCTAAATTATGACGATCTTCGAAATTAAACACCTTATCTTCAATGTCGTAAATAAACGGAAAATAGTTATCTACTATATCATCTAGAATATGTAATAGTATATCTTTAGGTTCATTTATTTCGATTGTTTCATTAAATAACTTTCTCTTGATTGTATCGATTTCTTCATAACGTTCTCTATGGAATGTCACAATAAAATCATCACCGATAAAGATATCCACTTCTTCAGATTCTAAAGTCTTTAGATCCAATGCATGGAATACAATAAATTGATAATCATCATATTGTTTAAACTTCGGTCTTTGTTGAACTTGCGTTGCGTCTTCTACTGATAAAGGATGAAAATTAAAATAATCAACTAATATTTCAGATTCTTCTTTAGTTGGTTCATTTAAATCAACCCATATCCATTTTTTCTCTTCTGAAATATCTTTAGGTGAATTGGTTTCCTTTAGTTCGCCATTTAAATTGACATAATAAGTTTTAATCATTTTTTTCACACCATTTTTCGCTTTACTTTATTTCATATTATACAACTAAAAAAGCAGTGAGCAAATATACTCACTACTAAAAATAAATTATGAAAATACTACTGTCTTATTACCATTTACGATGACTTTATGTTCACAATGCCATTGCACCGCTCTCGCTAATACTTGAGATTCAACATGTCTACCTGTATGTTTCATATCTTGTGCAGTATATCTATGATTAACTCTTACAACATCCTGCTCAATAATTGGTCCTGCATCTAAATCTTCAGTCACATAATGACTCGTCGCCCCTATTAATTTAACACCTCTTGTATAGGCTTGTTTATAAGGGTTCGCACCAATAAATGATGGTAAGAATGAATGGTGAATGTTAATAATTTTCAAGTGATGTCTATCAACAAATGTCGGTGATAATATTTGCATGTATTTCGCAAGTACTAGTAAATCAACATTGTAGCTTTCACAAATGCTTGTAATTTCATCTTCACTTTCACGCTTTGTTTCTTTTGTTACGCTGACATGATAAAAAGGAATGCCCATATCCTCCACAAATTTGCGATTATTCTCGTGATTGCTGATGACACAACTGATTTCGATTGGAAATTCTTGTCGATTCGCACGTAACATAATTTCACTTAACGCATGGTCTTCTTTAGAAACAAGTAATGCTGTTTTCACTTTTTCTTCAGCATCAAAGATTTGAAAATTAATCTTTCTATTTGTCAGTTCATTCTCTAAAAGCGATTTAACTTCATCGTTTTTATCAAATTCTATACGTAAATATAAATGATTTTCTTCTTCTTGAATGTCTGTATAATGATCTAAATGAAATATATTTGAATTTGTATCTTTTATAATAGTGGATATTAATGATGTAATGCCAATTTCATCTTTACAATCAGCCAATAATATATAATGCTTACTCATGTGCCTCATCCTTTGATTAATTTTGGAAATATTCTTACAATATCAACTATTATAAAATTTAATTTAAAAGAAAACAATAAATTACATCATCAGATTCTAATGTAAACGTATTCATTTATTGTTTTTCCCAATACATGAATTGGTCTAGTTGTAATGATGCTAACGTTTCACGAATTAATCTTTTGCGGTCATAGTAATTAAGACCATGAGATTTAAGTTTTGTAATCTTTCCTTCTTGAACATATTCACCTTTATACAATTTTTTATCCTTTGATACTTTAATGGTCGACTTAGCACCTTCTTTAGGAGAAATAAATAAAGGATCAAATATTTTATAAACTAAGTTCCCAAATGTTTGATTATATTTTGTTTTTCCTAAATTAGTTGAAACAGCACCGGGATGCACTGCCGTAACATGTAAGCCATCTTTCGAAAATTTCTCATGTAATTCTTGCATAAAATATAAAGTCGCAAGCTTAGATCTTCCATAAGACTTAATCGGATTAAATCTTAAAGGATACTTAAAGTTTCGTCTTCCAAGATGTGCAAATAAATATGCACCAGATGATACGATAATAATTTGTTTGTCATGGCTATTCATAATTGAACCAAATAATATATGCGTTAACATAAAATGTCCTAAATAGTTCGTACCAAACATTAATTCGTAACCATCTACAGTTTTTTGTCTTGTTAAAGACATGACGCCTGCATTATTGATGAGACAGTCGACATAAGGATATCGTTCTAAAACAAGTGTCGCAGCTTTCATAACATTTGCTAAATCTGATAAATTACACTTAATAACATCTACTGTTATATGTTGATGTTCCGCTTCTAAAAGCTTTTTTAAGTCATTGCCTTTATCAACATTTCTACATAATAAAATAATAATGTCATAATCGTGTGCTAATTCAATAACTGTTGATTTCCCTATTCCTGAAGTTGGTCCAGTGATTGCTAGAATTCTATTCGACATTGTTTATCTCCTTATTTTTATTGCTTTTTCACATAATTTTGATGTACATAAATCAGTTCTTTAGCCATCTCTTTAATGACTTCAGTAGAAATAAGTTGATCTTCAGCATGAGACAATAACAAATTTAAAGGAACCGGATCACCTGAAGCTTCTGCTTGGATCAGATCCTTATGCACTTTATGTCCTTCAACTAAAAATTGATTGCCTTCAGAAACTAAGTTCTCAGCTGTTTCAAAATTGCCTTCTTTTGCTTCTTGAATTGCTTGCATATAATTACTTTTTGCCATTCCTACATTTGTAATAATTTGAAAGGCAATTTGTTCATATTTTTCCATTTCCTCACCTTATTTCATTAAGCTTTCGGCATGTTTCAATACACCTTCTCCATCCATCATGCCATATTGTTGCATATCAATTACATCTACTGGTACTTTTCCATTTGCTACTTTTTCTACTTGTGCTTTTTGAAATCTTACTTGTGGTCCTAATAGAATAACATCTACTTCATCAACTTTTGTTTCTGCTTCTGATAAGGCTAACGCCTCAACTTCGTATTCTTTACCTTCTTTATTTGCAGTATCTTGCATTTTTTTAACTAACATACTTGTAGACATACCCGCTGAGCAAACTAATAATATTTTTTTCATGTTAATCTTTCTCCTTTATATTAAATTTAAAATGTGCCCAAGGTTTTAAATAGTTGAGCAGTGGTAAATCATGTGGCTCAATTCTGCCAATCACATTGACTTTTCCAGTATTGAGCATCGGCTTTAATGCAATTTGTAATTCACCTTTATATTGACCATATTCTTCATTGTCTATTAATATGTCACCACGTTTAATGGCAACTGTATGATGTGCTGGAAATGATTCATTTTTATACTTTACACGACTTTGTGTTGAACGAATCATATACTCACTGACATCACCTCTATAAAAATGTGGCTCTTCGATTGCAATTTTCTTCTCTAAATCAGAAATTTCATCAAATAACTTTGCATCAAATGTAATAGGTTCATTTATCAAACGACTCAAAATCTCTAATTCCGCTTCTGAAGGGTAACAATTACTGATGATGACATCATCTATCAACCCAGTAGCCCATAAATGTTGAGCTTGGGTCGTTACTGGTAAACCTCTATGATCTTCTAAAGTTGGCAAACCTTCAGTAACTGGCCACGGTCCAAATTCAGCTACTTTACTTGAAACAAATGCTGCTGTTCTTAACCCGTATTTTTTGAATTTTTTACTACCTTCTAAAAAGAATGATTCGGATATTCCTGCATATCGATGAGGATAAAAATTATGGCATCCTACTAAACAAGCGCGATTCGGCTCAAAATCCATCACATTATCAATATAGTGATTCATCACACTCATATTCAGCTCAACCTTAATGCCATAAGGATTATAGGTCATATCACTTGTTTCTTTCGCACCTACCCCTTCATCAAGTCTTATACCATCTACACCTAAATCATTGAAAAAAGATAAATCATTTGGTTCGATACCGAGTACTTTGAATGTGCGAGGTGCCACATCTATAAAAATTTCAAAGTTTAAATTTTTAGCATAACGAATTGTTTTTTCAATGACTGGTAACAATGTCGCTTTATTTTCATCGGTAAGTTGCAATAAATTTGTAAATATTCTCGTAAAACCGTATTGATGGGCTTTTTCGATATATTGAATATCTTCATTTTCATTTGATTTTCCTGGATATAAAGAAATTCCTAACCGTTTCATCAAACTTCACTTCCATTCGCAATATATTTCTTTTTTTATAATTTTGAATATTTTATCTATTTAGTTTATACTATAACAAAATTGAAGCGCTTACAAACGAAGGGGGATTTTTTATGAATAACTTTGCGACATGGATAGAAGGCAAACTTTCAGGTCCAATGACAAAGCTTTCTAACCAGCGTCATTTACTCGCCATTCGTGACGGGGTTATTTCAGCACTTCCATTTATTATATTCGGCTCATTCTTCCTAATATTTGCGACACCACCGTTACCAGAGTCGTGGGCAATTACTCAGTGGGCAACAGAACACGCTGAGCAAATTTTAATTCCATATAGAATGACGATGTTTATCATGAGTTTGTATATTGTGTTTGGTATAGGTTACAATCTCGCCAAATCCTATGACTTAGATCCATTGTCAGCAGCACAACTTTCCACCGCTGCATTCTTATTAACAATCGCACCAACTATGGATAAAAAATTAGGTTTCGTGTTACCAATGACCAATTTAGGTGGTCATGGACTATTTGTTGCAATGTTTGTTGCGATATTCTCAGTAGAAATATATCGATTATGTAAAAATAAAAATATTACGATCAAGATGCCACCTCAAGTACCGCCATCAGTAAGTCGCTCATTTGAATCTTTAATCCCAGTAGTATTTGTACTCGGTGCGATGAGTATCATTACAGTAGTATTCCAACTTGATTTACATACACTCGTTGATAAAATCGTAGGTCCGCTTGTCTTTGCAGGTGATACATTACCTGGTGTACTAGTACCTGTATTCTTAACAACGTTCTTCTGGGCATTTGGTATTCATGGTATGTCAATTGTTGGGACAATCGAACGTCCACTATGGGAAGTATATTTAGCTAAAAATGCAGAAGCACATGCTGCCGGTGAACCATTACCGCATATAGCACCAGAAACATTTTTCCAATGGTTTGTTTGGATAGGTGGCGCAGGTGCTACATTAGGACTTGTCATTTGTATATTATTATTTGCAAAATCTCAGTTCTTAAAGAAATTCGGTAAAGCTGTATCAATACCATCATTATTTAATATTAATGAACCAGTAATATTTGGATTGCCAATCGTATTAAATCCAATCATGGTTATACCATTTATTATCATTCCATTAGTATTAACCGTCATAACCTACTTAGCAACATTATTTGGACTCGTAAATGCCACAAGCGTAATGGCACCATGGACATTACCAGCTCCAATAGGTGCATACTTAGCAACAGGAGGCGATTGGCGAGCAATCGTACTCGTACTATTTAATATCGCCGTATCAGTCGTCATCTATTTCCCATTCTTCAAAATGTACGACCGTAAAATGGTCTTAGAAGAAAGCGGCGAATCAAAAGAACAAATCGAACAAGATATGAAAGAAGGCAAATAGTAAGAAAATTTGTTTATTATCTATATCAAGACGACACTTTTCATCAAACTTACGTTGCCAATTGGCAATGATAATAGGATTAATAATCCTAAAGTGATTCGCAGTATCTTGATAAGACAGCATATTATCTTGTCTAAATTTTAAAACAGATAATTTAAATTCGCTAGTATAAACAGTGTTTCTACTTTTTAATTCTAAACCTTCTTCTCCGAACTCTTTATATTGATTGACCCATATCCGAAGGACAGACCAACTTGAAACCCCATATTTTAAAGCAATTGTTCTATAACTTTGATGTCCTTCTAAATATTCCTTTACAAGTTTTAGTTTGAATTTGAATTCATATTTTTTCCTCATAAAAATGCACCCCAATAATTTGATTTGTTTAGGTCAAATATTTGGGTTCACATCACTCGTGAGTTTACTACCTCTTTAACTCACATGTTTGGCGATCTTATGAGTTTATTACTTCTTTAACTCACATCTTTCCGAATCCACATCCATACTCAATACACCTTCTCTCCCCATACTCCATATTCAACAACACTCCACACCTAAATCAAACTTCCACTCCCCATATTCCTCATTCCAAAAAAAAGCCTGGTACAGCTATTGAACTGTACCAGGCCGGTCCTTCTACATTAAATAATAATATCAATAAAGAACCATATGATCATGACTACCATAATCAATGCTTTTGCTATTGAGCTTGTTAAGAATCCAAGTAATGATCCTACGCTTGCATTTGTTGCGGCTGCGATATCACCTTTTTGAATGATTTCTGTTACAAATACTAATACAAATGGAACGATTATAATTCCAAATGGAGGAAATACGAAACAACCGATGATGACACCGACTGCTGCCATTGTTTCTCCTAATTTAGAACCTCCAAATTTCTTAACGAAATAACTATTCATAATGATATCTGACAAGATCATAAATATTGTAAATACAATCATTACTACCCAAAATACCCAAGACAATTTGCTTGAATCAATTGCAAAGTGATAAATGAAATACCCTACCCATATAAATAATACGGATGGAATAATAGGTTTCACTAATCCTATAAATGCAATTACAAACATTAAGATAATTAATATCCAACTTATTGCTGTCATTTTTATATCTCCTAACTTACTTTAGTTTCGTTATGTGTCGTATGTTCTACTGTGAATATAAGTAATACAAATGCTACTGCTATTGATAAACTTGAAACAAAGAATACATTCCCTAGTCCAACGAGATCACTCATAATACCACCTAATAAATTTCCACCTAACTGACCGATTACCATAGCATTGGCAAACAATGTTGATGCGTAACCTGGAAATTCTGGTAAAATATCTTGGAAATAACTAATACCTAAGCCTAGTAAAATAGCTAAGAAGAATGCTAATGCTAGTTGTCCTATCAACATTGCTACGAAACTATCAAACACTCCGATGCTAAAGTAATATCCGAATCCAAAAATTGACCCTACCATTAATAATGTTTTTGTTTTGAACTTACTTGCAATAATACCAAGTATAATCATAAACGGAACTTCTAATCCCGCACATAAACTTGCTAAATAGCCGACATGTGATTCATTATCTTTAAGATATTCTGTTACATATAACGGCATATTCAACGTATACATCCACTGACCAACATGTAACAAAATGAATGCTAAGAATGGTATTAATAATGTCGGTTCTTTCATTAAGTTTGGTGCTTTCTTTTCTGTAAAATTACCGATAGCATTTTTAATAACTTTTTTCGGCTCTTTATAAAATATAATTAATAATACTAAAACTGTTAAAAATAGTGCCACTGTTCCACCAAACAATCCATCATATCCAAAGGCACTTAACAATACTGTCCCAATTAAAGGACCAAATAAAAATCCTAATGAAAATGTAGAACGTAGAACTGTATTAGCAAATATACTTCTATCTTTATAAGCTGATTCATTAATTGATTCACGTGCTGAGGCATACATTTGAGGCATTGCTGGTGCAGCTAAACCTTGGAACATTGCGTAAAGTGCGATAAACACCCAAATTGTATGTATGTAGAAATAAATGGAGAAACATAGTGCACCCATAATAAGTGCGGTAATGATAAGATATTTACGATTAATTTTGCCACTATCTGAAAATCTAGCAACAATAGAGTTTACTGTAAATGATGCCCCTGCTGCAAGCGCCATTAACAAACCATATTGCCCTTTCGTCATGCCTAAATGCTGTGTCGCATACAACACTAGGAATGGAACAGTAATCGCAACTGCCATACCAAGTAAACCCATATTTGCGGTAAAGAGTTTATAATTTTTTATTTGAAATAATTTCAAAAACATGAATTCACAACTTCCTATATTTTATTATATGCTTGTACTTTAAAGCTTATCCTCTGCTACGTCAATGCTTTATTGCTATAATTCACATTAACCGGTAAAATCATTATTAAATATTGTAAAAAGGAGTCATTCTCGTGGATTACAAAGTAGATTATATATCAGTCGGAAAAATTGCTAATATCACATTTAGCGATCAAAAATCAAAAAAGACTGCCATTTTCAAAGAACCTTTTAAAGATAAGATGTACTTAACACATACAGGCTTTGTTGAAGACGAACAGCAATACAAAGGACATGGTGGACCTGAAAAAGCACTCTGTTTTTACAGCAAAGATAATTATGCATATTGGGATGACATTATTGATTTGTTACCAAAGTATGCAATTTTCGGAGAGAATATAACCGTTTCAGGTTTAACAGAAGAAGATTTAAACATTGGTGACACGTACGAACTTGGTGAAGCGATCATTCAAGTTTCATGTCCAAGACAACCTTGTGCTACAATTGCACAACGTTATGGCATTAAAGATTTAGTTAAACACATGGCTGATAGTTATCGAACAGGCTGTTACTTCAGAGTATTAAAAGAAGGATACGTTTCACAGAATGACAATATGAGATTAATTAAGCAAACTGAGCCTAAACTATCGATTTATGAATTGAATGAAACACGATTTAAAGATAGTAAAAATCTACAACGTATCGACAATATTTTAAATCACGAAGCGATTAATGATGAAACTCGAGAAATATTTACGAAGTTAAGAAAGCGTCTGTCATAGAAATCAATATAACAAAAGCAGAAAAGAAATCCGTAAAGATTTCTTTTCTGCTTATTTTTTTCCTATTTCAAGCTGATTAATATAATTCTTTAAGACTTCTATGAATGATTTCACTTGTGGTAATTGTAATACGTTATGTTCATAACATATATATGTAGACCTTGTCAGCGGTTTACGCATGACATTCAATTTCTTGATTTCAAATTTATCTGTATCGATATCACCTATAACGAGTTCAGGTAAGACTGTTACACCTACACCATTTAATAGTAATGCTTTACATGTAGCAATTTGATCGACTTTAATCAGTGCATGATATTCTTGTTGTAAATAATCTGAATACCACTCTTCTATTTGTTTTAAGTAAATTGGTTCTGCTTGAAACTCGATCATTGGTAAAAGGTGTAGATCTTGTTTTCTATTTTTAGGATATATAAAGTAATGCTGCTCATTAAGTAGAAGATCATTTTGAACATTCATGACTTCGTTTCCTCTTACGACCATGATATGAAAGTCATTCTGATATTGTTTAATGTGTTCACTTGAACCGATTTGTAATTGTATATCCACATTAGGATATAAGTGCGTGTATTCCCCTAATACTTGCGGGAGAATAGTCTGTCCGATTAATGAAGATACACCTATTGAAATGCTACCATTTACTTCGCCTATTTTAGAACTGATTTTATCTAATAATAAACGTTCTTCTTTTAACATTTTTCGAGCGTGCTCAATTACAAGTGAACCTTCATTTGTTGTTATCAATTGCTTCTTTGTTCTTATAAAAATATCTATACCGAAAAAGTTTTCAATTGTTTTTAACCTTTGACTCACTGCCGGCTGAGATATATAGAGAATGTCTGCTGCTTTCCTTAATGTCTTTACGTCTTCTAATGTTACCAGTAACTTATAATCGTCTACTTTCAATTGACACACACTCCTTACTTTCATTATATTATAACACGATTTGCCTACACGACCATGCCTACAACTTTAGACCGAAATATAAATTTTTTTATTTCATAAATTGAAAGTCGATTCATAATTCGTTATAGTTGAGCATGTACATTAAATAGGAAGGATCATATCATGCTTATTATCGAAATTATTAAATATGTTTTTCTTGGGCTACTTCAAGGTGTAACTGAACCGATTCCGGTTTCTTCAAGTGGACATCTCGTTATGGCACAAGAATTTTTAGGATTACATACGGACGGTTTAACTTTTGAAATTGTTGTGAATACCGCTTCATTAATTGCCGTCCTTATCTTATTTAGAAAAGATATTATCACGCTTATTGTTGATACACTTAAATATATTAAAGGTGACCGTACCGAATCTATTAAGAAAAATTTCCAACTTGCGATGTACTTAGTCATTGCAACGATTCCTGCAGGTGTTCTAGGTATTATCTTTAAAGATATTATTGGGGATACTAAAAGTGTGATTATGGTAGGTATCATGCTTATCGTCACTGGTATCGCATTGTGGTTTATTAAGAATAAACGGGGACAAAAGCTTGAAAAAGATTTGTCTCTTAAAGATGCTATTATCGTAGGTCTATTTCAAGCAGTTGCTTTAATACCTGGACTAAGTAGAAGTGGTGCAACGATTGTTGGTGCATTAGGTGTAGGTATGAACCAAAAAACAGCATTTAAATTCTCATTCTTACTATATATTCCAGTAAGTCTAGGTACAGCTTTACTTGGTATTAAAGATATTGTTGAAACACCACCCGATACATCATTGATGATTTCATATGTATTTGCATTTATTGCATCTCTTGTAGCAAGTTATTTCTCACTTAAATGGTTACAAGGCATTATGGAACGTGGTCAATTAGGTATCTTTAGTAAATATTGTTTCATCGTAGGTCCATTAGCAATCATACTTGCGCTAATCTTCCTATAATAAAAAAACGGGGAATTCCAACTTTAAAGGGATTCCTCGTTTTTATATAGAAATATGCCATAACATTGTAGTTAAATCACTTCGCATTCATAATTTCGTGAAAACAATATCTGATTTTCTTTTCAATTCCTTTGAAATCCGTCTCTAATTTAAACATAATTTCATGAGCTGTAACATATGCCTTATGGAATTGGGCTTTGGATATTTTCTTCTCTTTGAGCATTCTTTCTAAATCATCTTCATCAACAAGTTCATATTCACCCGACTTCGGTATCACTAATACATCAAGACATAAATCTAATGTTCTAGCATTGCCAAGTTGTGTGATATTCCTCAAATTCACATCAAAATAGTATTGTACTGGTTTATTCTGTTTATCGTACATTACAGTGATACTATATGGCTTCTTTTCAGGTAAGATTTGCATCCACTTATATCCATTATCCGCAACTGTAATTTCCCTGCCGACCACATTTACTTGTAAAGGCTCTTTTACTTGTACCATTGTTACTAATCCAACTAGCCCTTTAAAATGATTGGTGTCCAATACAACTTCTTTATATTCGCGATTAAGGAGACGTCGCCAATGACGTTTGTCAATATACTTAACTTTCATAAGTTACCAACTCCTTTTTTACATTATATAAAAAACCATGTCTAATTCAAAGCATTCAATATAGAATTTCATAAATTAAATTACTATTCTAAAAAAACACTACAAGAAACTTCACTGTTTCTTGTAGTGTTTAAACAATTAAACATTAATATATAATTTAAAAATACAAAATGAATTTATATTTTTATATCTAGGAGTTCTTACTATTCTTTTGATAAATAATGAGATTTACCTTTTAAGAATAAACTTAAAATTAAAGCAATCACACTGAATAATGTTGCTATCCAGAATGCATCGTTAATACCTTGTACTGTTGCAAGTTTATTGAAGTAAGTAAATAGTGCAGTTGTACCTGCTTCTTGACCGCCAACAGAATCTGATAAAGCTTTAATTTGTTCTTGGATCATAGGATTTGTTGAATCCATATTATCTGACATATTTGCTAAATGTGATGTCGTATTTTGAGTCATTACTGTAACAAGAATGGCAGTACCGATTGACCCTGCTAATTGTCTTACCGTATTACTAATTGCATTACCATGCGGAATTAATCGTTGTGGTAATGAATTCATACCTGCTGTCATAATTGGCATCATGATGAAACTCATACCAAATGAACGGACAATATAAATAACAAGTATTGTTGTATATGGTGTATCCATATTTAACTGTGTCAATTCCCAAGTAGCGAATGTCATAATTGTTAAACCAATTAAAGCGAGTGGTTTAATACCAAATGAGTCTAACATTTTACCAGCTATAGGACCCATGAAGCCCATTATAAGTGAACCTGGTAATAGTAATAACCCTGAATCTAGTGGTGTAAAACCACGTAAGTTCTGTAGGTAGATTGGTAATAAGATCATACCACCGAATAAACTCATTGTTACGATAACGTTAATGATCGTAGTTAATGTAAAGCCTGAATATTTTAATGCTGACATATCAAGCATTGGATTTTTCATTCTCACTTCACGAATAACGAATAATGCTGTGAAGATAATACCGATAATCAATGATAATGAAACTGTTAATGAAGTCCATCCATCGTTACCCGCTTCACTAAATCCATAAAGTAATAATCCAAATCCTAAAGTACTAAAGATAATACCTTGAACGTCTGGTTTTGGATTAGAAGTTTTTTGATAAATTCTAAACCAGAAGAAACTAATAAATATTGCAACTAAACCAATTGCAAACATACCATAGAACATGACATTCCAATGATAGTTTTGTACGATCCAACCTGATAATGTTGGTCCGATTGCTGGTGCTAAAATAAATGCAATACCTAAAGTACCCATTGCCGCACCACGTTTTTCTGGTGGGAATATTGTCATAAATACGTTTGAACCTAATGGCATTAACACACCTGCACCAACTGCTTGGATAACACGACCTGTCATCATCATTGGGAAGTTAAATGATAAAGCACATATAATTGATCCAATTGTAAACAACGTCATTGCAATAAGAAATAGTCTTCTGTATGAATATTTACTTATTAGAAATGCACTGATTGGTATTAAGATACCATTCACTAACATAAATCCTGTCATTAACCATTGTCCTGTAGACGCTGAAATACTGAACTCATTGTTAATAACCGGTAAAGCAACATTTAATAATGTTTGGTTTAAAATAGCAATAAACATACCAAACATCATCGCAACTAAAATTTTGTTTCTTGAAATACCTTTGCCATATACGAAATTGACATGATGTTTCTTAATTTGTTCATTAATTGGTTCGTCTTCATTTAATTCCATACCACGATCAGATAATTCAGTATGCTCATGTGATTCACCTGATTCTTCATCATGATCTTCAGAAGACGTATTAATAGAAGTTGTTTCGTTCACCTCTGAGTTAGATGACTTATGTTCAGCTTCCATTTTTTCAATATTTGAACGTTCTGGTTGATGATTGATATTATCATCTTTTGATTTCAATTGTGTTTCTTTGTTTTCTGTTGTTTCATCAGTTACTTGCTTAGAAACTGATTTACTTTTTTTGCGTTTTAAAACAAATGCATTAATTCCAATCCATAATAGGATTGCTACAATTATATAAGCCACCGTAAAGGTTGATGTCATAATACACCCTCCTTAATTCTTGTGGATTCGAACTTCAACATTCATTCCTGGAACAACATTTGTTGATGGCTTAGAATCAAATGTGATTTTCACTGGAACAACTTGTGTCACCTTTGTATAGTTTCCATTACTATTTGATGAAGGCATCAATGAGAAACTTGATGCAGTTGCTAATCCAACTTGAGACACTTTACCTTTAACACTAGCTTCTTGTCCGTCGATATACACGTCAACAGCTTGTCCTTTTTCAACATCTTCTACATCTGTATCGTCAATGTTTGCAGTTACATATAAATCATCAAAGTTATATGCATATGCGATTGGTGATCCAGCTTGAACTAAACTGTTTTCTGTTGCAGAAGTTTTTACGATTGTACTTTTAGATGGTGCTTTAATGTCCATTTCTTGAGACTGTCCATCTTCACCTTTACCAGCTACTTCTCCGATTTTGTCGCCTTTGTCATAAGTTTTACCTTCTTTAGCGTCGAAGCTTGTTAAGTTACCTGATACTGGGCTAGCAATTTTGATTTGCTCACCGTCAACTTTTGCATTTTCTGTTTTTACATAATCTGTTGCTTCACTATAATAATGGAATCCTACTAGACCAATAGCCACTAAAATTACTATAGTGATAACATTTACAAGCACTATTTTTTTCATTACTTTATTTCCTCCAAATTTCAATGATTTATTCATTATACGGCTCTGTAATCATGATTTAAACCAACAAATTAAATAAGTTTGTCGGGTTAAAATAGCGGAAAAAATCAGATAATTATTCATAATATCTACATATTTAAATGGTATATGAATGTATCTTTGAACGGCTTTTTGTTAAAATATTAGGGATGTATTTATTCGAGGTGACCTATGAAAAAACATGCGAGACAACTAATCATAAGTAATATGGTTTACTTATTAGAACATTATCATTTTGATGAAATCACAATAAAAATGTTATGTGCAGAATGTGGCATCAATCGTTCAACATTTTACGCACATTTTAAAGATAAATATGAAACGTATGAAGAAATCAAACAGTTTCATATGACGAACTATGAAACATTAATGGATAATATAGAACAATCTATTCTTGAAAACCCCGATAAAAGAAGAAAGTATGTTAAACAGTACTTTACGAATGTCTTTTATTACATATCAAGACATCAAAGATTTTTCACAAGCGTCTTTGTCGTCCACCCAGAAAAAGAACTCATCATCAGCTTTATCAAACTCATTAAACTAAGATTTGAAAAATTGATTACACGAATAGGTACACTTCAAGACGTCAATTTCTTCCTTGACTATACAGTCGGTGGACAAATCGCTACCATTTATAGTTGGCTAAAAAACGGATGTGTAGAAAAACCAGAAAAAATGGCAGATATTATGTATCGGAATATTATTAAGATTAATAGATAAGGGTACGATATCTCAGTCTTCGTGCGTTACTCCCTGCACTTCCTACTTATCAAAAAAGACATTCACCTTCACGGTGAATGTCTTTTTTATATACTGTTAAAAGCTTGATAAACCTGTACTTTCTTGAATTCTATATAATACTTTTTTCCATAGTGCTTCGTCTTTGAATTCATCATATTGTGCAGTCATGTCATGTTCACTATTATTCCAAGATTGTTTAAAGTTATTGGATAATTTTTTAAAGGCTGCATCACTTTGTTTTCCTTTAATGATAATATCTGATTCTAAATTAAAGTCTCCGATGTTTCTTCTTGTTAAATTGGATGAACCTAATATCATCGTGGCACGATTGTTTTCATTTTGCTCAAACAACATATATTTAGAATGATATTGTTCTCCATTTGAACGAGCCCATCTTACTTTAATGCTTCCTTTTGAGCGATTGATTAATTCACTTGCAACTGGTTTATTTGGTACGCCTGGCTTTTCTTTACCAAATGCTTCTTTATTAATATCAAGTATAAGTTTGATATCCACATTTCTTTTAGAAGCTTTAATCAATTCATCAATCACATCTCTGTCTGAAAGATAAAACATACCTATTGAAATATGGTCTTTAGATTGTGCTTTTTTAATATTTTGAATGACTTGATCTTTAATTTTACCTTCAGTCGCTAGTTGCACACTATACTTGGCGTTATCATTCCAGCTATTGTTTTTAATTTTGAAATCACTTGGTGAGTATCGACCGCCACTCATATTCGCAACTGCAATTTCTGATTTAATAATTGCATTTTGGATTGGACCTGACACTCTGACACCAACATTTTGATGATAACCACTTGGATCATGTGGATTACTAGATAAGATCATGCCATGTTTTTCTGTAACTAAAGTCTTTCTATGATTTGCTTTCATATTTAAAATATTTAAATAGCCTCTAACCGTAACATCTGGTGCTTCAGGACTTAATGGATTACTTAACTTACCATTTTCACTATTACCAAACCATTGGAAAAATGTTCGATACATGCCTGAATAAATCGGATTAGAATCTCTTAATTCATTAAGATTTGTATAGTAAACATCTATATTATTGGCTTTTAGATCCTTAATATGATCTGGCGTGTATGAATCGTAGAATGAATTAAGTGGGTCAGTAATCACAATAATTCTCATATCTGGGTTTTCTTTTTTCTTATCAATTAATGATTGTGTAAGACGTTGAGATATTTTTGGATAAGTCTTGTCTCCCGTTTGATAATGATTAAATAAGAACATATCCATAATAATAAAATCATCCGCTTCTTTAATCGTCTCATTTACTTTATCAAATATTTCTTGATTGTACTGCATCTTATTCCCGTTTTTATAAGTGACATCTGTTAATAGTTCCACATGGTCTGTCATCGTTTCTGAACTCACTTTTGAAACGCCATGTGGTAAAGGTTTAAACACATGATAAATACTCATAGCTATCACAATTCCAATAATCAATAAAAGGAATCCATAAATATATTTCTTTTTATTTTTACGCTTTGATTTATCATTTTTCTTTTTTCTTTTTACAGACTGACTTTTCTTTTTGATATTTTTCTTTTTATTAGCCAAGTGTTTAATCTCCTCCTTTTTATTTATTATATCAAAACTAAATTGACATCGATGTATTACTTTGGTATTTTTAATTAATATTGAATTTTTCAGAATTTTTAGAGTATATAAACAGGAGTGAAGTAAATTGACAGAACAATTAAGACCTTTCCGTGCCGACCATGTAGGTAGTTTACTAAGAACCGAGCCTTTAAAGAAAGCTCGTCAACAATTTTCACAAGGTACGATTACACAAGAAGATTTAAAGAAAGTTGAAGATCAAGAAATCGATAAGATTATTGAAAAACAATTAGAAGTCGGACTGAAAAGTATTACAGATGGTGAATTCAGACGTTCTTATTGGCACTTTGATTTCTTAGAAAACTTAACAGGCGTAGAAGATTATGAACCAGAAATTGGTTTAACATTTAATGGCGTAGAAACTAAAAAACATGACGTAAGAGTTGTAGGAAAAGTTCAATACAACCCAGACCATCCTCACTTCGCACATTTTGATTATTTACATAAGCAAGTAAACGGAAGAGCTGTAAGTAAAGTATCTATACCAAGTCCAAACCAGTTATTCCATCCAAACATATTAAACCATGAAATCTATCCAGATATTTATGAATATGCGAAAGATGTTTCAGAAGCTTATCGTCAATCTATTCTTAAATTCTATGAATTAGGTTGTCGCTATTTACAAATTGATGATGTATATTGGGCTGGATTAGCAGCAACAAAACAATTAATTAAAAATAGAGAGCGTTCTGAAGAAGAAAAAGCAGAAGCTATCAAACTAGCAGCAAAAGTTGTCAACGATGCATTAGCTGATTTACCAGAAGACTTATTGATTACAACTCATATTTGTCGTGGTAACTATCAATCATCATGGGCAATTACGGGTGGTTATGAACCAATTGCGAAAGAACTATTTACTGAAAAGCTACAAGGCTTCTTCTTAGAATACGATGACAATCGTTCAGGAGACTTTGAACCATTAAGACACTTTGATAGAAACGATGCATATATTGTATTAGGTTTATTCACATCAAAAACTGGTGAACTTGAAGACAAACAAAATATTCTTGATCGTTTAGACGAAGCAACAAAATACGTTTCAAAAGATCAATTATGCTTAAGTCCTCAATGTGGTTTCGCTTCAACAGAAGAAGGTAACATCTTATCTGAAAATGAGCAATGGCGTAAATTATCTTATGTCATCGAAACTGCTAAAGAAGTATACGGAGAACTATAATTACGCAAAAAATCCCAATCCGACACATTCGGATTGGGATTTCTTTATATTAAACTTTAAATTGTTTCGAAAGCATATTTTTCAATTACTTCTTGATGTTGTGGATACTGTTCAATTAATTGAGCCTGCGTAAACAGTTCAAATTTTTCAAACTGGAATCCTGGTGCACACATACATCCTACAAGTGCATAGTCATTGTCACCTTCAACAGTTGAAGCAAATATCACGCCTTTTGGTACGAGGGCTTGTAATACATCTCCCTCTTCAACATTTGGACCGACTTTAACTTTTTCATAATGTCCATCCGGATAAATCATATGCACAGTCAATGTTTGCCCTGCATGATAATACCATACCTCATCAGATTCTATTCTATGAAAATGCGAAATATTATTTTTTTCTAATAGAAAATAAATACTTGTATATAACGCGTTGCCATCATTTAAAGCATGTTCTGATTTAATCGTTTCATGATAGAAACCACCTTCAGGATGTGGTATTAAATTGAGTGCACTTATCCATTTCTCTTTATTCATCTAAACACTCCATTACAAGTCAACATTGTGGAATACTTGTTGTACGTCTTCTAAATCCTCAATTGCATCGACTAATTTTTCAAACGTTTGTAAATCTTCTTCTGATAATGTTACTTCTGATTGAGCTAACATTGAAAGTTCAGCTACATCAAAATCTTCTACGCCATTTGCTTTAAGCACATTTTGAACTTGTGCAAATTGATCTGGTTCTGCGTATACAATTGTTAACTCTTCTTCTTCGATAACATCTCTTACATCTAAATCTTCTTCTAATAATAGTTCGAAAACTTCATCAGCAGATTTTCCTTTAAATGCGAATACAGCTGTATGGTTGAACATGTAAGCAACTGAGCCTGATACACCCATATTACCGCCATTTTTACCGAATGCTGCACGTACATCACTTGCTGTACGGTTTACGTTATTTGTTAATGCATCAACAATTAGCATTGAACCACTTGGACCGAAACCTTCATATCTTAATTCATCAAAGTTTTCTTCTGATCCGCCTTTAGCTTTTTCAATTGCTCTATCTATAATATGTTTAGGAACAGAATAAGTTTTAGCTTTTTCTAATACAAATTTAAGATTTTGGTTTGATTCTGGATCAGGTTCACCTGATTTAGCAGCTACATATATTTCTCTACCAAATTTAGCATAGATTCTACTTGTATTTTTGTCTTTTTGGGCTTTTTTATCCTTAATATTATTCCATTTACGTCCCATATTTCCATCTCTCTTTCAAGTGAGTTATTTAACATACTTATTATACAATAATGATTACATCTGGCAAAGTTTACAAATCAAAAAATGTCTGAGACACGATGATTGCCTCAGACTTGTTATGTTTAATCTTTTAAAATACTTGCGAGTCTTAAAATGTGCATAATGATGTTGAGTAAATTAATAAACAAATTAAAGCCCATCTCTCTTGGAGAGAAGTTCCCTAGTTTCATACGGTTAAAATCATACACAGTATAAAGTAGAAACAGTCCAATACCTATTACAGATAACACTGTATGGAAAATAGGATTATGGATGAATATACCTAATAAACTTGCGAAGATTAACGCGATTAATGTTACAAATAAATATTTTCCTAAACCTGAAGCATCATCAATCATAAAGTAACCGAGTATACCAAAAGCAGCAAATGCACCAATTGCTAAGGCAATATTGCCATAAAACGCTTGTGTACCTAATGTGCCTAAATAATACATAAAGGCCGTATATGAAATCACGCCGATAAAGAATGCATATATATTTGAAATTAAACCGCCAAATTTTCTAGACGATTTTACAAATAATGAAATCATAATGAGTACAAACAATCCAATTGTAATTGGTAAATGTAATGCAGGTGGTACGAATTGACCTACATATGTCCCAACTCCAAAGATTACCCAATAATATAAGAAGTATAGCCATGTTTTTCTAATGGCTGAACCATGAGTATCTGTATGTTGATAAGATGCATATTGGTTATCATAATTCATCTTTAATCATTCCTTTTTATAACGTAATACCAACATTTTACATACTATTTCTCTATATATCAAACGTCATGTCTTCTATAATTTGTAACATTCATCATACATACATAAATTACCATATTCCATATAGATTCGCTCACAACGGTTTTGGCGCACTTCAAACAATGTAAAAAAGCAAATATTAATTATTGTGTTTTTATTACAAAGTGATTACATCAGGTACATACAATATTATTTTTGTTACCATTACGTGTATAGAAGAAAGTTCATTTTAGTATTCTGTTTTTATATATTATATATACCTAAGGAGGATAAGCCTTTGAAAAAATTTGCATTCGCAGTAACAGCTGTTTCTGGTGTTGCAGCTATAGCAGCTCATAACGACGCCGAAGCTTCAACTCAACATACTGTAAAAAATGGTGAATCTTTATGGATGATTGCAGACCAATATGGTGTATCTGTTAATCAACTGAAATCAAGTAACAATATTTCAGGAAATATGATTTTCCCAGGGCAAGTCATTACTGTAAACGGAAGTAGTTCAACGGGAGGAAGCGGTTCTCAAGAAACAGAAACTTCAGGCTCTACATACACAGTTAAAAGTGGTGACTCATTAGCAGTAATCGCACAACAAAACGGTGTTACAGTTGACCAACTAATGAAATCAAATAATTTACAAGGTTATATTATCTATCCTGGTCAAACTTTAAAAATTGCTGGTGGAAGCGGTAGTGATACTACAACTACTCCTTCAAATAACACACAACCTACTCAAACAGGTGGCAATAAATCATTCAATGACCAAAACTTATATGACTGGGGTCAATGTACATATTACGTATTTGATCGCAGAACACAAGCTGGTAGTTCAATCAGCACATACTGGGGAGATGCTAAATATTGGGCAGGCGCAGCACAAGCTGACGGTTTCCGAGTAGACGGCACACCTGAAGTAGGTTCAATTATGCAAACTACAGCTGGACAATATGGTCACGTATCATATGTAGAATCTATTAACGCAGACGGAAGTCTATTAATTTCAGAAATGAACTATAATACGCCTCCAGGTGTTAAAGATTACAGAACAGTCCCAGCATCTCAAGTATATAACTATTCATATATTCATTAATAAAAAAACCAGTTCAGAAGACGAACTGGTTTTTTCTATGCAGAAAATTAGATTGTAGTAGTTTTTATTATCTGGGCTAACTATCATTATTCTGAATTGTGGTAGTTAGAATCGGCTAACTTCCATTATTTCGAATTCTGGTAATTAGATGAGCTCTCTCTTACGGACATTTCTCGGAATTATGTCCCTAACTCAGAACATCTCCCCACAAAAAATTCACCTATCACTAAATTTCTCCTCCCCTTCTCAATTTTCCCATACAAAAAACATCCAACCTTAAAGAGTTGGATGTTTAAATGATTGCTTATACGAATAACATACAAATGTGGTAAACGATGAAAGCTAAAAGAATTGATACTGGTAAAGTTATAATCCAAGTAATAATCATTCTTTGTGCTGTTGTCCATTTAACACCTTTAACACGTTGTGATGAACCTACACCTAAAATAGATGAAGATACTACGTGTGTTGTTGATACTGGTAAGTGAATGAATGTAGCACCGAAAATAACGAATGCTGATGATAAGTCAGCTGCTACACCGTTAGCTGGACGGATTTTCATAATGTTTCCACCAACTGTTTTGATAATTTTCCATCCACCTACTGCAGTTCCAAGACCCATTGCAGTAGCACAACTTATTTTAACCCATAATTCAATATCTGTTGTAGATTGCATATTAGCTGAAATAAGCGCCATTGTAATGATACCCATTGCTTTTTGAGCATCGTTTGTACCGTGTGAGAATGCTTGTAATGCTGCTGTACCAATTTGGATAAATCTAAAGTTTCTATTTGTTCTTGTTAAATTATTATTTTTAAATACGACTTTGAAAATAGAATATACAATGAAACCAACGATAAACGCTAAAATTGGAGATGCAATTAAAGCTAATATAATTTTTGAAAATCCTTGGTAATGTAATATTCCAAATCCTGCAGAAGCAATAGCTGCACCTGCAATTGACCCTATTAATGCATGTGAAGATGAACTTGGAATCCCGAAATACCAAGTAATAAGGTTCCACGCTATAGCAGAAATCAATGCTGCTAAAATAACGACTGAACCATTTTCTAATTTAAACGGATCGACAATATCTTTAGCAATTGTTTGTGCTACACCTGTTGCCATTAATGCCCCAACAAAGTTCATAACCGCTGCTAAAATAATCGCATGTCGTGGTTTAAGTGCTTTTGTAGATACTGCTGTAGCGATTGCATTGGCTGTATCATGGAAACCATTAATAAAGTCAAAAAGTAACGCACACACAACAATAGCTACGGTAATAATGAGTAAACTATCCATTTTTTAAAACTCCTTAGCTATTTTTCATAATAATTTGTTCTAATTTGTTTGCTACTAATTGACATTTATCTGCTACATCTTCAAGAGATTCATAAATATCTTTAATTTTTATTAATGTTACTGGATCTGTTTCACTGTTGAAAATATATTTAATTGATTGTCTTAAAATACCATCACAATTCGTTTCATATTCTTTAATGTTGATAGAATGTACACGAATGTGTGAGAATTTCTTCTCAGCTACTAACGTTACAGCAATCTCAATTTCTTTAATTGCTGCTTGTATATTTTTCACGAATTCTGCCATGTATTCATCTGAATAACTGATAGAGTACATTTCAAACATTGCTGAAGTTTCTTCCATTTCATCTAATACATCATCTAATGCATCACATAATTCTAAAATGTCTTCTCTTTCAATTGGTGTAATGAAAGTTTGATTTAAATCAGTAATCATTTGGTGCATAAGATCATCACCATTAGACTCATAGGCTTTAATTTTATCTGAATAAGCTTTTAAGTCGAAATCTGAATTAAAATCCATTTCTCCAAATTCAACTGATGCACGACTTAAATTCTCAGCTATAGCTTCTAACTGAATACCAAACTTATCCTTCTTCTTATTAAACATTAGTAATCCTCCCAAAATTTACATCATAATTTATGTAATTACTCTTTCATTGTACTCTTTCAAAATGAATTCGACCACAGTTTATTAATTTATTTTTGAAATTTTAACTTGTCTGTAAACTTTACGTAAACACAAAGTTCACATTGGTATTTTATAACACAAAAAAAGGCTAATGACAAGCACTAGCCCTTTTTTAAATTTTTTTATTTTTAAAGTACTCTTTGAATCACGCGTTTAGAGTGGATATATGCTAAGAAAGCAAACAGAATATAGATTAATGAATAAAGTGACATTACGATCAGCACTGGTGTATAGAATGATTGTCCCATAAAGAACCAAGCTGATTTAGCCGCGAAATATCCGTGACATAATCCAATGATTAGTGGTAACGCAAAGTTAAATCCAATTTTCAGTGCAATACCTTTAGACATATCTTTAGATGTATAACCTAACTTTCTTAAAATAATGTAGTTTGACGTTTCATCTTCAGTTTCATCAATTTGTTTAATGTAAATGATACATCCTGTAGATAGTAAGAATGCGATACCTAAGAACCCAAGAATAAATAGCATAACTCCGAGGCTACTTTTAGAGTCATTATAAATTTCATGATATGACATAGATGACTCGGTTTTACTTTGTACTTTACTAAAGATTTTTTCTGCTTTCTTAACATCTTTATCATTTGTTAAGTTCACACCAAATTGCTGATTCATGTCATCATTTCTAGCTTCATGTTTTTTCATTTGGTCGAATGTATGATCTGACACAACATAAACAGGTGCATTATAAGAAACCATTGAAGATAAATAATTTTCTTTACTAATAGATTTCACTTTAAGATGATGTGTTTGATTACCCATTTTGTAGGACATTTTTTCTTGATCATTAACTGTAGTCACTTTATCAAGAAGATCATTAAACCCTACAACTGCAACTTCATCGTCTTTCAATTTCAGATCTTTAAATTCAGATGCTTTAGCAACTGTTGATGGTGAATTTGGTTCTGCTCCAGTTGTCTCATTAGCACCTTTAAGCACTTTTCTATCATCAATAATATAACGTGTCACATCATAATTACGTTCTTTATATTGAATATGCTCAGCATCTAATGCTTTTTTAAATTGTTGATTTGCATCTTTATTTACAAAAATATAATCATCTGGTGATGTACTTCTTGCTGTTTCTTCGGCATTGTAGTACTGAACGTAACTCAATGCTAGTAGGCCGACTGACATAGCTGACACTATTGCGATAATTGTTAGTGATAAAGCATTTGTTTTCATTTTGTGCATAATAGACGAAGTTGAAACAACATCTGTCACGCTCAGCATACCTTTTTTATATTTACGAATGGTATTAAATATTAATGAGATTGAACATCTGAAGAGCAAGTATGCACCCACTATTGTTAAGAATAAAATGGTAAGCATTCTTATATATAATGTTGCCATTCCTGCATCGCTAAGATTATCGAACATGACACTTGATAAATAATAACCACTTATAATCATGACGATGCCAATTGCACCAAAAATCAATTCATATAGTTTAATTTTCTTAATTTTAGTATCTGTTGCATTGTATTCATGCATAAGTGCTAAAATTGTCTTTCTTTTTATAAATATTGCATTTTGAAAAGCGATAATGATATAAATCGCAATCATGAGTATAATTGTTTGAACGAAAGCTTCAATGCTAAAATTCAAATGTGCTTCTTGTTGGACGCCGATGATTTTATATAAAATCATCAATAATATTTTAGAAGAGAAAAATCCTAAAATAGATCCAATCACAGCTGTTAATGTGAATAATACAAAGTTTTCTAAAGCAAATATTTTAAAGACTTCACGCTTTGTCATACCAATTAATTGGTACAATCCCATTTCTCTCGATCTTCTCTTAATAAAGAGTTTGTTGGCATAAAGAAGAAATATAACGATGATAATCGTCAATATTGTTACGCCTACTTTAATAGCTGCGCCAACTCTAATACCTGATTGAACACTATTTAAATCTTCAGAGAACCTTAACGTGACAAATCCGAAAAAGAGCATGACACTCATCGTTATTGAAAAGACATACATACTATAATGTCGAATGTTACGTCTTAAATTCTTAATAACAATTTGATTAAAGCTCATTTACAACACCACCTAACACACTTTGTGTTTTGATGATTTCTTTGTAAAATGTCTCTCTATCATCGTCTCCTTTATAAAGTTCAGAGTAGATCTTTCCATCTTTCAAGAAGATGACTCTGTTTGAATAACTTGCTGCTGATGAATCGTGTGTAACCATAACGATTGTTGATTGTGTCATTTGATTCATTTGATTTAATTTATTCAGTAAATCTGAAGCAGATTTAGAATCTAATGCACCAGTTGGTTCATCAGCAAATATAATGGATGGTTGTGCTATAAATGCTCTTGCAGCTGATGTTCTTTGCTTTTGACCACCAGAGATTTCACTAGGATATTTATTTTGTATATCTAAAATACCTAACGCCTTACTAATTTCTTCAAATCTTACTTGCGCTTCTTTTTTAGAAATTTTTTGAATGGTTAAAGGTAACATGATATTTTCTTGCACGGTAAGTGTATTAAGCAAATTATATTCTTGGAATATAAAGCCCAGCTCTTTTTTTCTGAAATTAGACATTTGTCTATTGTTCATGTTCTGTAGTTGATGACCATTAATTTCAATTTGCCCTGTTGTCGCATAATCAATGGAACTTAATACATTTAACAGTGTCGTCTTTCCTGACCCAGATGGCCCCATAATACTAATGAATTCACCTTTTTCAACAGTCATATCTATTTGTTTCAACACTTCTTGTTGATTTTTTTTAGAACCATAAACTTTAACGAGTTGTTCAGTTTTTAATATGCTCATATTCAAAACTCCTTTGTAATTTGTTTATGATTCCATCTTATAGCCTTTTTTACAATTCTTCCTTTGATTCATCGTACATTTTCATGTTTGAAGTGACATTTTTGTCACTTGTTTGTTCTACCGTTGTTAATTCATTTGGTTGTGGGAAAATAAGCAATACTGTCGTTCCTTCACCATAAGTAGATTTCACATTAACTTTAATACTTAATCCTTCAGTAATTTCTTTAACTAAATATAGCCCCATTCCTGTGGCTGTAGACTCACGTCTATTTGTCGTTGAAGTAAAGCCTCTTTCAAAAATACGTGGTAAGTCTCGCGCTTTAATACCTCGCCCAAAATCTTGAATTTTCAAGTATGTTTGACCATTTTGTTCATAAGTTGAAATGATAATATCTTTATTCTCCGTATATTTCAGAGCATTACTTATGAGTTGTCTAATGACAGTTCGACACCATTTTTCATCTGTATAAACTTTTTCATCTTCAATTTGAATATCATACCCTATGCCTTTAGCCATGCTAATATTACGTGCATGTTGAATTTCTTTTATAACCATCTCTTTTAAAGCATAATGTCCAAAATAAAAATCATTACTTTTAGAACTTAAACGTCTAATATAAAGTTGCTGATCCAGTAAGTAGTCGATTCTGCTCCACTCATATAATAAATTCTTTTTTAAATCCTGTTCCTCGATTTGGTCTAATAATAACTTCATTGCAGTGATGGGTGTTTTGACTTCATGTATCCAATCTAGCAAATCATTTTTAGTCGCTTGTATTTCTTTATTTTGATTATGAATGGTACGTCTCGTACGCTCCTCATAAAGTTGAATATAATCAAAAACGATCTTTTCATATGTTGATTGATTCAATTCTTTATGTTCAATTTCTTTAATCGGCATATCATTTTTTAATGCACTATAAAATCTTGTTTCTCGCGTGTAAATCAACCATATAAACACGATAAAAATAATCAAATTTATACCGATTAAATACAAAGCGCTTTTAAAAGAAAAGGCCACATCTAACCAGCTCGTAAGCAGTATAGTAACTTGCATGACTATATACAGTAATATCCAAATCCATCTTTCTTTCAGAAACGATTTGATCATTTTATCCCTCCGGCTCGTGCGCAATATAGCCTTTACCTACTTTCGTTTCAATTAAATCATTGAAGCCAATTTCAGTAAGTTTCTTTCTTAAGCGATTAACATTAACAGTTAATGTATTGTCACTCACAAATTGTTCATCATCCCATAAAGCAGTGATAATCGTATCTCTACTCACGATTTCATTTTTATGATTTAGTAAAATCTCTAAAATAAACATTTCATTTTTAGTTAACGAAATTTCAATATCATTCTTTTCAATAATATGTTTACCATAATCAACGCGTGCTTTATGCCATAACTTAATTCTAGGCTCATCTTTATTATATTGATAAACCCTTCTATAAATTGCTTGAAGTTTGGCAACTAGCACTTCTGTGTGAAATGGTTTCTGTATAAAGTCATCAGCACCTAGTTCCATACTCATGACTTGGTCCATCGGGTGATCCCTTGAAGATAAAAATACAATTGGTATATTAGACTGTTTTCTTATCGCACGACACCAATAGAACCCATCATATTGAGGTAACTGTATATCTATAATAACCATGTCCGGTTGCAATGCTTTATATTCTTCAAACACGGCTCCAAAATCATTTATGCCATGTACTGACCAATCCCATTTTTCTAGTTGTTGTTTCAAAGCATTAAATAAAGTTTCATCGTCTTCAATTATTAGTAATTCCATACTATCCCTCTACTTTGTATATTTTTTAACTTCTCCTGCTATACTACGTAGTTGAAAATCTTTAATTCTACAATCAACTTCGAACCCCTTCATCGTTACATTATGAATAGGAGCTTGTGATAAATAATATATACTCCAAGGTAATCTCGGTACGTAATTAAATAAATGAACCATAAATTCATTTGTTAATCTTAACTTTCTAAATTCTAACATGCCATTATCTTCATATAAATCTACAGTAAGTGAACCACCAATAACTTTGAACTGTATAATATCTTCGTCAATATTTGGATGCACTCTTTTTAATTTTAATAATGGTTTACTGCGATGTTGGAAATAAACATAATAAATATCTCCAATTAATTCTGTTCTCACTAACGTTCCACTTGTTTCTTGTAACCATTGGAAATAGTATTTCACAACATCTTCTAAATCCCATTTATAAGGAATTGGCATTCTATCAACACTTCTAACATCATCTATTTTAGACTTCTGTAATTCTATCGATACAGCTGGTCGCTTAATAGATTGTTCTGTCACTTGAACTTCAATTCCCGTTGAACTTAATATTTCCATCGTTTCTATATCAAAAGGAGAACCTTTAATGTATATAATTTTTTTAACATTATTGACTTTACATGCTTTTGCCATATTATGACTCGCGATAATATTTAAATTACGTGCAGTACTTTGAGTTAACTTCGCTGATTTCTTGTTTGGATCTAAATAATAAATTGCAATATCTATATCTTTTAAAGCTTCAATCATATCTTTAAGTACAAAAATATCGCACTTTCTCCATGTAACTTCATCATCTAACATCATATCTGATTCATACTTTGTAATCGTATATAGATTGCCGACATCTTTTAATGTACTGATTAAATGCTTGCCTATATACCCTGATCCACCTGAGATGAGTACATTCTCTTTCATTTTAAGCACTCCTTTATATTCGGACTTTACATATGTGTTATACTATTTATAATTTATTATTTAATTACCATAAATATACCACTGATTGTAATTTATAAATAGAAATAGGAGACATTTTATGAAAGAAATCATACGCGAAATTCGAATAAATGATGTTGAAAACTTTAATAAATTGTTAGATAGTGTGATTAATCAATCCGAATATTTACTCTTTAATCCAGGAGAACATCAAATATCTATACAAAACCAAACTTTATTTCTAGAAGAAATGATTACGACAAGTAACTCTACAATCATTGTTGCAGAATTGAATGATACATTAATTGGATATGTAACGATCCAAGGTGGCAAAACCAATCGAAATCGTCATGCCGCGAAAATTGCTATGGGTCTACTTCCGACATTTAGAAATAAAGGAATTGGATTTAAACTACTTCAAGAAACTGAAGCTTGGGCAGTGAGAAGACAACTGCATAGACTCGAGTTAACAGTCGTTACGGAGAATGAACCGGCATACCGATTATACGAGAAATTTGGTTTTAAAGTAGAAGGAAAGAAAGAACAAACATTGTATTTTAATGATAAATATTACGATGAATTTATGATGGCAAAATTATTATAAAAAAAGGCAAACTCATCACGTATTTCGCGTAGTTTGCCTTTTTTATTATTTATCTTTTTTTATCACAGTTTCAGAATCTTGATTCGCATTGTTTTCATATGGAGACTGTTTCGTATTAGCCCCTAGAAACATCATGACGTTATTATAATTCTTCTTAGATTCTTTCAAGTTCATATGGAATTGGTATTGATGACGTAAGCCGTGCGTACCATCAAAGAATGTTGTAGTCGTTTGAACACCTTGCTTTTTAAGAACTTCATCAAACTCTCTATTTTGTGGATCAAATGGGTCAGCATCTCCCACTGTTAAAAATGTAGGTGGATACTCTTTTGTCACTTGATCAACGGTAGATAGTTGATTAATTCTTGCAAAGTTCTTTTCCCATTCTTTAGTACCCGTATAACTTGTCATAAATAAATCAATTCTTGGAAATTCTGTAGATCTCACAGTTTGCATATTATATAACCCACCAAAAAGAATGGCAGCTTTTAAATAATCTTTTTTAATACTTGGCTTCATACGCATTTGCTGTTGCAATTTATCATTTGTTTGTAAAGCCACATATTGACTGGCAATTTGTGCACCTGCAGAGTCTCCGCCATATATAATTTGTCTATAGTCGATATTAAATTTATTTCTATGTTTTAATGTATATTTAGTTGCTTGATCTAATTGCTGTATTGGTGTCGGATACTGGTAATCAGGTGCTAAAGCATAATTTACATTTACGATGATATATCCTTTTTCAGCAATTTGTGCTAAGTATGGATTCTTATGTCTTTTGTCTCCCGCTATAAAACCACCACCATGCGTCCAAAATATGACTGGCAGTTTCTCACCTTTTTTCATTCTTGAAGGCATAATAATATCCATTTGACTATTTGGTGCACTATGACCATAAGATACATCACGTATCAATTTTACTTTCTTATTGTTTAGTAATAATTGATTGGCTCTTTGAGCTTGTAATTGTGCTTCCCTTTCTTTATGTTCCTGATATTTGTTATAACCGTAAAACCCACTTACAACAACGATGATCGCTACAATCAATATAAACAATCGTCGTTTTTTTCTTTTCATATGTTCACTTCCTCATGTAAGAAGATAGTTTAACATATTCAATTATTTTATGCGATATGTTTTTTGTTATCACTTTTTCGTCTAATATATTTAACAACAATGGCAGCACAAATCACTAAACCTATAACACCCATAGCTGGATATAATTTATCAATCAGTGATGAGAAACCTACAAAGCTTAAGCCATAAGCGATTACCATAGATATCGTCAGTAATACAACGTATTTTTTAGAAAATGGTACAGTAAACCTTGCTGTAAATGAGTACATAAGTCCTAAAATCGTGTTGTACATAACCATAAGCATAATTACTGATAATGCAAAACCAATAATAGGTGAAATTGTTCTAGCGAGTTCTAACGTTGGTATCTCGATATCTTTAATATTAGGATATTCAACTAATAATCCAGCATTGATAAGCGCTAATAATATTAAATAAATAATACCACCAATAATGCCACCTAATCCTGAAATACGACGTTTATCAGCATCGCCACCGATGGCAACTAATGTACTAAATCCAACTGAGAACGCTAAACCACCATAAATAAATCCTTGAGCTATTCCCCAGAAAAGACTTGGTGATTCAACTGTATCATTAATTTCAGAAATACCTACTTGACCATTCACAAAAAAGTAACCTGCGATTATTAATATGACAATGATTAAAAACGGTGTGACGACACCTAATGCTTTTATAATTTTATCGAAGTCTAATAAAAGCGTGATATAAATAAAAATACACATAATTAAAGCACCTAACCAAGTTGGCACCCCAAAACTTTCATTAAATGCTGATCCAGCACCAGCTATCATCGTTACTGATATACCAAATAAGAAAAATATTAATACATAATCTATAACGATACCTGCTTTACCGAATAAATAATTAATCGTTGAGCTATGGTCATCTGCATCGAGTGCCGTACCAATCTTAGCTACTTGTCTACCAAAAAACGCCAACATTATACCAGATATAATAACTCCTATATACCCGTATAAACCATAGTGGGTAAAAAATTTCATTACCTCTTGCCCTGTCGAGAACCCTGCACCAACAACGACCCCAACATAAGCAAACCCTATTTTTGTTGCTTCTTTCAAATTTGACACAAACTTTCCTCCTCATAATTTTGTTCAACATAATGATGTATACCCACTATTCACGAAAGTATTCCAAAAATTAAGAGCAAGACTATAAAAATCCTGCTCTTTTTCAATATATTTATGAATTATCTTTAATTGATTGACTATAATTCGCTCTTGTAACTGTCAATCCGACAATGATTACTAAAGCGAGTAATACAATACCAAACCAGTATGACTGATGAATACCTTGCGTCATAGCATGATTGATTTGATCAACTGTAGGATTCTTAATACCTTCTAATGCTGCTCTTTGTCCACCGTTCATAATACTTACAAAAATCGCAATACCTAATGCGCCACCTATTGGCTGTAACATATTGGATACAGCTGTACCGTGTGGATACATTTCTTTTGGTAAAGCGTTTAATGCATTTGTATTTGCCGGCATCAATACTGCAGAAATACTAATCATTAAAATAATATATACAATAACAAATATCCATACTGAAATACCTGGATGAATCGTTGAATAAAATATTGAGACACATAATAACACAATTAATCCTGGTACAACTAGTTTTCTTGGACCAACTTTATCAAATATGGCACCCATAAATGGTGATAAGAAACCATTTAATAAAGCACCTGGTAATAAGATTAATCCAGCAACTTTAGCACTGAATCCCATTGGACCTTGTAAGTACATAGGCATTACAATTTCAGAAGCAAACATTGTCATAATCACAACAACGAAAATAATAACACCCTTTGTATAGTTATGGTATTTAAATACTTTCAAATCTAATAAAGGTTCTTCTAATTTAAGTTGTCTAAAGACAAATAGTATCATCGCAATAATACCAATGATAAGCGTGATGTAAATTGATGGACTTGAGAAGCCACCTTCAGTAGTACTTACTGATGAAACACTATATATAATAGTTGCAATACCAATTGTTGATAAAATGATTGAGAATACATCAATTTTCGGTCTTGTAATTTCACCAACATTTTGTAAATATCTATATGCGAATATAAACGTAAATAGCATGAATGGGATAACGATTAAAAATAACCATCTCCATCCTAAATAATCAACAATAACACCAGATAACGTTGGTCCTAATGCAGGTGCAAACATAATGACTAATCCGAATTGACCCATAATTTTCCCGCGTTCGCTCTCATTGTATAGCATGAGCATTGCATTCATGACAGTTGGAATCATAAGTCCCGTTCCAGCTGCTTGAATCATTCTACCTACTAATAACATTGGGAAGTTAACGGCTAACCCAGCTGTTAAAGTCCCGATAGAAAATATTGTTACTAACCCTAAAAATAACCGCCTCGTTGTAAACCATTGATTTACGACTGCAGACAATGGCGTTAGTACACCCATTACTAACATGAAACCAGTTGCCATCCATTGGACAGTTGGTGCATCTACATCAAATACTAACATTAATTCTTTTAATGCAATATTTAAGAGCGTTTCATTTAAAATCATGAAAAATGTACCAACTAAAAAGACAATCATAATTATTTTTCTTTTAAACTGATTCTCCATTTTTTTCTCCTAAATTTTATTTTGTAACTTTTCTATAATGCCATAAAAAATAAACCTAGTCAAAAGACTAGGTTTATGCATTTTGAGATTTGGATAGTTGTGAAAAATCTACCACTACTTGATCCATTCTCTTAGCTGTTTCTTTCATTATATTTCTAGCAACTTTATTTTCTGGGTCTATCTTAAGTATTTGCTTACTTATATCAAAAGCTTGTTTGTCAGAAAGTAAAGGTTCCGGTATAGCATGTAATAGAAGCATTTGTAATAAACTTTTAACTTCTTTATGATCTGTTAAAATCATCGATCTTTCAGCATGATAATATGCTGAATGAAATGCGCCATCATGTTCACTATATGGATAAACGTGTAACAAGAACGCTAAGTCATGAAGTTCACTTGTTTCTCCCTTCTTAATACAGTCTAATATAAATGTATAAAACATCGTACTTTCTTCTTCGTGAGCTGCTGAAATAAAGTGTTCTTCAAATTCTAAGAAATCCACTTCGGACATCAATCTATATGCAGTATCAAATTCGCCACTTAATATATGACCTTTAATCAAATCCTTCATTCAATGTCCTCCTTTTCTCTCTATGCAACATTCACATTCATTTCAATGATAAATTTTTAAAGTCAAAAATATTATAACATGTTTTGTAATAAATTACCTTTAAAATAGAAAACCAACTTAAATTTTAAAATATAAATGATGGTGATACTTGCATCGGTGATTAAAGCGAGCATCACAATTTGGGCATACCTCTTTTAACATATAATCATTGATGGATATCGTTTCTTTACAAACGCCACATAGTATCGCGTGTTCATCAAATTCAGACTGATCCCATCTCTTAATGTCATGCTTTTCACATTCATTATGGCACTTGTAACAAGGATAGAATTTATTACAACATTTAAATTTAATCGCGATGATATCTAGCGGCGTTTGATAATGTTCACATCTAGATTCATTATCTACAGTTAAGCCATGTATTTTCACCATAGTATCCTCCAAAAAATTTACTTTAAGTGAACATCTCACAAATATAGCTATTTTGTCAATTTATAATGATTTGACAGATACCATAAATTTTAATAAGATTAACATATGAACATATATTCATATGTTAGGAGAATAATATGACTACAAATACTATTTTAGATGATGAAACACTATTACTTGTATCACAAACTTTTAAAGCATTAAGCGATCCAACTCGCGTAAAGATATTACATTTATTATGTACCGGAAGACATTCTGTAGGTTGTATAGCTGAAACACTTTCACTCAGTCAATCTTCCGTGTCGCACCAATTAAGATTTTTAAAGAATCTTAGACTTGTTAAATTTGAACGTGAAGGTAAAAGTATTTATTACTCAATCGATGATGATCACGTTATCTTATTATTAAAACAAGCCATCGAGCATGCCAAACATTAACAATTTAGGAGGTGTTTTCATGGGACATGAACATCATGGACATGACCACAACCATGTTCATACAAATAATAAAAAAATACTACTCATTTCATTTATTATCATTGCCGTATTTATGATAGTAGAAGTGATTGGTGGATATATTACAAATAGTTTAGCTTTACTATCAGATGCTGGACATATGCTAAGCGACGCCATTTCACTCTTTATTGCATTAATGGCATTTAAATTCGGTGAACGTGTTTCCAATAAGAATAAGACATATGGCTACAAGAGATTTGAAATTTTAGCAGCTTTAATTAATGGTGTCTTGTTAATTGCTATTAGTATATATATCTTTTATGAAGCTATTTCTAGATTTATAGATCCGCCAGAAGTCGCTTCCACAGGCATGTTAATCATAAGTACAATCGGTTTACTTGTTAATATTTTCATAGCTTGGTTAATGTTTAAAGGGTCTGATACGAAAGACAACTTAAATATGCGTGGTGCATTCATTCATGTACTCGGAGATTTATTAGGTTCAGTTGGCGCAATCGTAGCAGCACTCATTATGATTGCATTCGGTTGGAAATTAGCTGACCCAATAGCAAGTGTTATTGTGGCACTATTAATTATTAGAAGCGGATATGGTGTTACGAAGTCTGCATTAAATGTACTGATGGAAGGCACTCCATCAAATATCGATGTTCATGAAATATCTGAAACGATCAAGTCGCACCCAGATATAATAGAAGTACATGATTTGCACATATGGTCCATTACAAGTGATTTAACAGCCTTAAGTTGTCATGCAGTTGTAGATAAAGATAAGACTGTGGAGGAATGCGACAGTATAATAGAAGAAATCAATCATAAACTTATTCATAAATCTATACATCACGCAACAATCCAATTAGAAACACCAGATCATCAGCATGACAGTTCCCTACTCTGTTGCATGGAACAAACAGAACACGTACATTAAAAAAACAGCCACAACATCAATGTTGTGGCTGTTTTCTTCTATATGAATGATTCAAATATTAATTGTTTGCCTGGTACTTTCTTATCATCAAATCCTTCTAAGAATGGTTGATTATCATAAGGTACTTTGACTCTTTCTACGTTTATGGCACCATCTTTAACTTCTACAATGCCATACACAGCGTATGCACCGTTATTTAACCCTACTGATCCTGGATTAAAATATATTGTTTCTATATCATCAAAGTGATGTAACACGTGATTATGTCCGAATGTAACAAAATCTGCATCTACGCCGTTAAATAATCCGTGTACATGTTCTAACGAAGGATCTACGATTGGTTCAAATGGATCTTCACTAATATGCTTATCCATATTTTCTTCGAGTATTCGATAATGTGTGAAATAAAATTTTAAACCGTCTATTTCTTTTGTAACTTCACGTTTAAGTTCATTTAAAAAGGTATAATATTTACTATCTAAATGTTCTACTATCCATTGATGATGTTCATAGAACTTACTTTTCAAACTTTCTGGATATGGTTCGTTGTTAACGACTGACATAATCGCTTCATCGTGATTACCTGCAATGTATGTCATATCTTTTCTGCTTGTAACTGCTTCAAGAACTTCGTTTGTACAATGGCCAACACCAATATTATCACCTAAGTTATAAATGTGATCTATATCCGTGCGATTATCGATATCTGAAAGTACCGCGTTTAATGCATCGATATTTCCATGTATATCTGTCAAAATTGCGAATTTAACCATCATAAGACTCCTTTATGATTATTGATTAAATTGATCAACCGCTTCTTTAATTTCAACATCTCCTGAAACGACTTGGAATTCTTGACCAATTTTCTCATCATTGTTTAATACTTCAACCAAGACAGTCGCTACATCTTTACGAGGTATTTTACCACGTTCTACTTCTTCAGCTAATGTAACTGTTCCTATAGCATCATCATTTGTTAATGCACCAGGGTGAACGATTGTATATGGTATATTAGCATTTCTTAAATGTTCATCTGCATAGTGTTTAGCTATTGTGTAAGGTTTTAAATCTCCTTCAAAAGCTGATCTTCTTGTATCAAATGAAGATACCATTACAAAATGTTTCGTACCTGCTATTTTACTTGCTTCAATAGATTTAACTGCGCCGTCTAAGTCTATAATAATTGTTTGGTCTGCACCAGTATGTCCACCTGAACCTGCTGTAAACACAACTTTATCTGCATCTTTTATTTTTTCAGAAATGTCATTGATATCGTCATATTCAAGATCTAGTGGTGCTGTTGTTGCACCTAAGTCTTCAAAGAAACTTGCTTGACTGTTTTTTCTAATACCTGCAACAACTTCATTGCCTTCTGCTACTAAATCTTTAACTAAATGTCTTCCTATTTGTCCATTAGCACCTATTACGAAAATCTTCATTATAAAACACTCCTTTAAATTTTTTCATGTATAAAACGATAGTTGTGTAATCTATCTGGCGTGATTAACCTTGAAGTCACTTCATATGGCTTTTTATAGTTCATATCAGAAACAACAATTGAACCATCATTTTTTACTTCTTCAACTATTGCGACGTGCCCTAGTTCACCATAATCTGTTTGTAAGATTGAGCCTTCACTAGGTTGTCCGTTTACTTTATAGCCTTCTTCTTTTGCACGGTCATCCCAATGTTTAGCGTCACCCCATGATGAACTAATTTTTTTATCAATTTTCAATCTTTCTTCAAATACATAAAATGTACATTGACCTTCTTGATAGTAATTACCAAGTGAACGGTCATCTGTTTTATCATTCTTTTTAATTTGTTCCGTACGAATCGCTACTTCTTTTTCTTTCATCTGCTTCTTTACGTCTTCAACATAATGATTTAATAAATCGAATCCACCTTGGCTTTTAAAAAGCATAACCATGGTAATAATAGCGACCCATGTTGCAAGGTAAACGATGAAGCGGAATAACTTTTTCATAGCTCACTCCTATAACTAATGTACCTCAAATATATGAGTTAAAACGTAGGATATCAAATAAAGTGCTTATAACTTTTTTGAAAAATTCACAAATGCAAGAAAGTTTTTGACAATTAAATGACATTTACATAGTTTTTTATGGTACCCTAATGATACAAAAAGACAAGAGGTGAATCATATGTTCAAGTTCCAATTGGATTACTTTAGAAATGGACAGGGATTCCATTTAAAAACTATTCTATTTTCTATTTTAGCATCAATCGTTATGGTTCTCATAATGTTAATACCGGGTGTATTATTCTTAATCGGTGGTGTCTCACTCGCTTCATCACAAGACTTCTCAGGTGAACCTTCTGGCGGAGGATTAGCAATATTCTTTGTCACTATGGTACTCGGCTTTTTATTAACACTTGGTTTATATATCTTTGTTTTAATTCCTTTAGCTTATGGCATGATTAAATACTATAAAGATACAGACTTAGGTATTGGGCCAAACTTTAGTGATTTATTTATGTTCTTACGAAAAGGAAACTACGTTAAAACATTAAAACTTACAGTTATTATAGGTGTTATCAGTGTTGCAATGTACATAGCGATTTATATTGTCGTATTAGTTGTTGAACTAATCTTCTTTGCAATATTCGGAACATCTATGGCTATTATGCAACCAAGCGGTTCAAGTGAAGCTTTCGGCGCAATGTCTATATCATTTGTAATTATCATGTTATTTATGATTTTAGTTCTATTCGCAGTGTTTATTCCATTATATTATGTAGTGATATTTATTATGAACACAGTACTTGTTCATATTGATCAAAGATCGTTACCAACATTCACTAAATTCTCAATTGGTTGGAATATTACAAGTAAAGGTCCTAATAATGCTTGGAAATTATTATTCAGTAACTTACTTTATGTTGTTGTTGCATATATTGTTTTAGCTATTATTGGTATCGTTGTTGCAGTTGTTGTTTCATTTATGCCAGCAGTATTACAAGTTATATTCGCGGTACTTGGATATATTGTGTACTTTATCTTTATGTTTATTGTTTCATACTTCATTTACGGAAGTGTAATGAACTTCTATCATAAAAATAAAAATGCACTTTACCCTCCAAATAACCAGTAATCCTAATTGATTACATATAAAGCGCTCAATCTAGATTCAATAGATTGAGCGCTTTTTTTATATTAAATCTTTAATACTATATAAAGATTGTAATTCAAAGTCGGGTTTAACCTCTATATATTCAAAATCACTAAAGTTACGATTAACCCATGCCGTTTGAAATCCAAACTTTTGTGCGCCAACAATATCCCATTTATTTGATGATACAAATAGTACTTCATCTTTATTATATGGAATATTTTCTTCTAACAAAGCGTATCCATTAGAATCTGGTTTATACACCCCAAACTCTTCAAGAGACAAGATAAACTTAAAGTAACTCTTGATATTTGAATAATCTAATACTTGTTCTATCATTTCTTTATTACCATTACTAAATATGATTTGATCAACTTCTGATAATTCTTTTAATGTGTGCGCAACTTCTGGAAATGGCGTTAATTGATTATATGCTGCCATACATTCGTTAATTTCTTTCAATGAGTAATCAAAATCATTTCTGCTGAGTACGTACTCAAGTGAATCACGAATCACTTTACTAAATGGTTTATATTCATCCACTAATTGTCTCACGTGTGTGTACTCAATTAGTTTATATCGCCATGCTTTAGCAATTCTATCTCCATTTCCCGGGAATAACTTTTCACATTTTTCTCTCACACTATCTATATCAAAAAGCGTGCCATATAAGTCATAAACTACTGTTTTAATCATTTCATCACCCCTTTAAAACATCACTCATTGTATTATATCCAAATGTATATAAAACAATCACATAAAATATATTGCTAACAACCTTATTGTTCATAAAATAAAACCATGCTCCTTTATATCGGACATGGTTTCATATATTGATTTAATTAATTAAAAACTTTTGACTTAAAAAGTCAGCGACACCATTTTCTACATTTGTACGTCTCGTAACTTCACTACCTAACGCTTTAATATGATCAGGTGCATTTTTCATCACAATTGGATTATCTACAAATTCGAGCATTTGTCTATCATTATCACTATCACCAATCGCAAACGTTTCAGTATCATCTGCAATTCCTAAATAGTCTAAAGTAGCTTGAATAGCTGTTGCTTTGTTAACGCCTGTAGGCATCGTTTCTAAATTACAAGTTGTTGAATGAGAGATTGAAATATCTAATTCTTCTTTCATAGGTACGATAAGTTCTTCCCATTTTTTAATTTCTGACTCGTATTTTTTGAAGAAATAAAATTTAGAATAAGCATCTTCAGGTATTTCATCAACCCAATTGATTTTTTCACTTAAAGCTTCTTGTCGAGATTTCCATTCGTTACGTTCTACATCTCCCAATTCATCTGTTTGGATTTCAGAAAGTAATAACGTTTTATCACGTTTTAAGGCGATACGATTTTTATAGTATGGAAATAGCTCATAATAAATTTGATGTTGTTCTGCTAAATCTACAAGTTTACGCACTGTTTCCATAGGCAGTTGGTGTTTAAATATTTCTTCTCCATTAATATATCCTACTGCACCATTTGAAGATAAAATACCATCAACTTCAAAATTCTCTGGTACTAAATATGGAATTTCATCATATGCTCTTCCTGTCGCAATAAATACTTTAATGCCTTTTTGTCTAACTTCTTGAATAACATCATTTGTATGATTCGTTACTCTGTTGTCTTCATTTAAAATTGTCCCATCCATATCTAAAAAAACTGCTTGAATCGTCATGTTGAATCCTCCATATCATTTATCAATGTCTATTATTTCATGCTCACAACATAAAGGCAATTTTTTAAAATGCATATTACTTTTTAGATAAAATTGGTCTATCATTTTTAAATGTAACATCCACATCAATTCCAAATAAGTTACTCATATTATCACTATTTAATAGCGAATGAATATCACCTGATTGGAATACTTCTCCATTTTTCAATAAAAGTATGTTTTTAAAGATTGGTAAGACTTCTTCTAAATGATGTGTCACATAAATAATCGTTGGTCTATTACTATCTTGACCGATATACTCAATTCTTTCTAACAGATCTTCACGTGCTACAAAGTCTAATCCATTAGTTGGTTCATCAAGAATAAGCAACCTCGGTTCTGACATTAACGCTCTACCTATCAATACGCGCGTTTGTTCTCCTTGAGATAGCGTTTCAAACCTTCTATTTATATAATGTGTAATACCTAGCGTTTCACAAATATGTTTCGCTTTTTCTTTAATTTCTTCAGTAGGTTCTTCATAAACACCAATTGACGCATAAGCACCACTAATAACAGTTGTATAAGCATTGTCCTGTTGTCTCATTTTCTTAAATAAAGATGATGAAACATAACCAATTTGCCTTCTAATAGCATCAGCAGAATAACCTGGTCTTCCTTGTTTCATGTCTAGTATTTCAAATTCACCAGATGATGGTGCTGTATATGCGTTAATAATATCGAGAATGGTAGATTTACCAGCACCATTTAATCCGTACAAGACCCAGTGTTCTCCATCTACTATTTCCCAAGAAATATCTTTTAATATGTATTTGCCTTCTCTAATCCAATTAATATGTTTCAAATCAAGAAGCATACTTACATCCCCTTTAATATAAGAATTTAGAATATTCACTTATTGTACATGAAACATCTCTTATATTAAAGATGATAGGATAGGAAGGCTTAATTTTATAATGATTATTCTGGATTAATATCGAATCTTAATCCATCTGGTGAAATCAATACTTCAGATGCTCTGTTCGGTATTTGCATATCAATATTGGCAAGTCCGTAACTATGATCTAAATCTTCGCGTTTTTTATTAGATTGCCAAGTATTAATTGCAATATGGTGATGGTAATCTTTCGTTGACATGAATAATGCATTAGGGAAGTTACCTACAACAATTTTTAATCCTAATGTATCAATATAAAAATCTTTGCTTTCATTGATGTTGCTTGTTTTTAAATGTAAGTGTCCAATCTTAGCACCTTCAGGCATACCGTTCCAACCTTCAGTTGATGCATGTTTGACTAAAGCTTCTGCGTCTACCTCATGTGTATCCATATTGACATTGCCATCATTCCATACCCAAGTTTCTGGATCTCTATCTCTATAAATTTCTAAACCATTGCCTTCTGGATCATTTAAATACAATGCTTCTGACACGATATGGTCCCCAGCACCTAATCTTACATTTAATCTTGAAGCATGTAATAAAAAGTCTGCTAAATCAGCAGTTGTTGGTAATAATATTGCTAGATGGAATAATCCAGCTTCTCTCATACTTGGTTCTCTACCATCTACTAATAAATTTAATGTAATAGTATGACCTGAGTTACCAATCTCAAATACTGTTTGTTTGTCATCTTTACTTTTTATATTTAATCCTAGAATACTGTCGTAAAATACTGTCATTTTTTCTAAATCTTTAACATTTAATGTAATGCCTTTAACTAAATTTGCATCTTTACCATGAAACATAACTTGCACCTCTTCTTATTTATTAGTTAACTATAGTATATTTTATATACTATAAAAAGTATACTACTTTGTTTTGAAAAGTAAAAAAACCTATACGATACAATTTTACATTGAATCCGTATAGGCCATTTTATTATAATTCCATCTCTAATCTCACCATATCTTTGCATTGTATACCATTCTCAAAGATATGTTCTTCGTAATACTTTACAAAATAATCAATATCTATTGATTTCATTCTAAATCCAGCTTGTTGATAAAGTTTCAATTGCCCAATACCTGAGTTACCTGTTCCAACAGTTATTGTATGACAATGTAATTTTCTCGCTTCATTAATCAAATGGTCAATTAATAATTTCCCTATACCTTGATTTTGAAATTGAGGATCAACTGCTAAATTAACTAACTCATATGTATTGGGTCTCGTTAATAACCCAACTGCAATTCCGATATCTTGATGATCTTGTTGATAAACATATACTTGACCTCTAGAAGCATAATCACTAACAGCATGTTGATTGTCATCTGCTAAAGCTAATAATTCATAATGTCTATCATTTAACTGCTCACATAAAGTTATCATTGTATCACCTTCATTGTTTAAGTTATGAAACTTTCTTCTTCCTAATAAACCAAATGCCAAATACAATTATACCAATTGCAATAACTGCGTACATAAAGTTAGAATAAACATCCATATAATTGACGATTTGATGCCAATTATCTCCTACTTTAGCACCTACCAGTACTAATACTAAATTCCATATCAATGTACCAATTGTCGTTAATACTAAAAATAACCATTGATTCATACCGCTCATACCAGCCGGAACGGATATTAAACTTCGAATAAGTGGAATAAATCTACAGAAGAATACAGTCCATGGTCCATATTTATCGAACCAAGCATCCGCTTTTCTTACATCTTCTTTCGTTAACCTAAGATATTTACCCCATTTCTCGATAATTCTTTCGATTCTTTCAACATTTAGAATACGACCAATCCAATATAATATGACCGCACCGCCTACAGAACCTATTGTAGATGCAACGACTACACCTAAGACTGTTAGATCTGACTTCGTTGTCATGAAACCTCCAAATGTTAAAATAACCTCTGATGGTATGGGTGGGAAAACATTTTCCAATAATATCAATAAGGCAATACCAAAATAGCCAAATTGTTCCATTACACTTGTAATCCAACTCTCCATTAATTTGCTCCTTTAAGTTGATATCTTTCTCATTTTATTGCTTTGTAAATAAAAACTCTCAATAATAATAAATAAAACATAATGATGAAACTTAATTATATAATATATAACGCTGAATAAGTGTAAGACTTAAGTATGAACATGACAATTTTTATTTATATGCATTGTCATTACTTTTTATTTTACAATAAAATGATTCATAAAAAAATTCACACCCATTTATATATGAGTGTGAATGAAGTATTTATAATTTAACTTTTTTTAATCTTAATGCATTTGTTACGACACTTACAGAGCTTAATGCCATTGCAGCACCTGCAACCCAAGGCGCTAGAATACCTATTGCAGCAATTGGTATGCCTGCTGTATTATAGCCGAATGCCCAGAATAAGTTTTGTTTAATATTTTTAATTGTTGCATGACTTATTTTAATTGCTTTTGGGATAAGTAATAATTCTCCACCAAGAATTGTTACATCTGCCGCTTCAATCGCAACTTCAGTGCCAGTCCCAATTGCGATACCAATATCTGATATTGCTAACGCTGGCGCATCATTAACTCCATCACCGACCATTGCAACCTTTTTGCCAGTACTTTGAATTTCTTTAATTTTATCAGCTTTTTCATTTGGTAATACTTCAGAAATGACTTTTTGAATACCTACTTGATTTGCGATAGCCTGAGCTGTTCTTTCGTTATCACCAGTAAGCATCACGACTTCTAAGCCTTCATCTTGAAGCAGTTTAATCGCTTCTGGTGCACTTTCTTTAATTGTATCCGCAACTGCGACAATACCTTTAAATGTACGATCAACAGCAACTAACATAGCTGTTTTACCTTCTTGTTCTAAATTAGACATGTCTTGTTCAAATGATGTCGTTTCGATACCATGTCTTGTCATTAATTTTCGATTGCCGACTAATATTTCTTTATTCTGTATAGTTGCTTGAATACCATATCCAGGTATTGCATTAAAATCGTCTACATCATTTAATGCGACTTCTTGTTCTGTAGCGTATGCAACAATTGCTTCAGCAAGAGGGTGTTCTGAACCTTTTTCTGCACTTGCTAATAGACTGAGTGTTTCTACGTCACCAGTATAATCCGTAACTTCAGGTTTACCTTTTGTAATTGTACCAGTCTTATCTAGCACGATTGTATTTAATTGGTGTGTACGTTCTAAATGTTCGCCACCTTTGAATAATATGCCATTCTCGGCAGCTTTACCCGTACCAACCATAATGGATGTTGGTGTAGCTAATCCAAGCGCACATGGACAAGCAATGACAATCACAGCAATTGCTGCTACTAATGCACGTTCAAACTGACCTGGATCTACTAATGTTAGCCATATGATAAATGTTAAGATTGATAACCCAACAACAATCGGAACGAAATAACCAGAAATAACATCTGCTAGTCTTTGGATAGGTGCTTTAGATCCTTGCGCTTCTTCTACAATTTTAACAATAGAAGCATGTGCCGTATCTTCACCTACTTTTGTTGCTTTTACATGAATTAAACCATTCTTATTAATCGTTGAACCAATGACTTCTTCATTTATCGTTTTTTCAACAGGAATAGATTCACCTGTAATCATAGATTCATCTATTGATGTACGCCCTTTTTCAATAATACCGTCCACCGGTATCTTTTCACCTGGTTTGATGTTCAATATATCACCGACAACGACATCATCAATAGGTATCATGATCTCTTTATTATCACGAATAACTCTTGCTTCTTTAGCTTGTAAATTTAATAAAGATGATAAAGAATTCGTTGTTTGACTTTTAGCGCGTTTTTCTAAATATTTCCCAAACAAGATTAAAGTAATTAACACTGCACTTGTTTCAAAATATAAATGCGGCATATAAGATGGATTACCAATTGTTTTGATAGCTTCATATAAACTATAAAAATATGCTGCACTTGTTCCTAATGCCACTAATACATCCATATTAGCACCACCATTTTTCAAGTTCTTATAAGCGCCAACATAGAACTGCCAGCCAATGATAAATTGAACAGGTGTTGCTAGTATAAATTGAAACCAAGGATTCATTAAGATATGAGGCATAGGCATATTAAATAAATGCACAAACATCGTCAATAAAAGTGGCAACGATAAAATAGCAGAAATAATCAGTTTAGTTTTCATTTTTTGTACTTCTTGTTCTTTATGCGTTGTTTGATTTTGAACATCACTTTTAGTAGCAGCGTCATAGCCTAAATTTTTAATTTTATTAATAATACTTTTAACATCTATAATTTCAGGATTGTATTCGACATTAGCTTGTTCAGTCGTTAAATTAACTGTTGCTTGTGTGATACCTTCTTGTCGATTGAGTACTTTCTCAATACGGTTAGAACATGCTGCACACGTCATACCATAGACATCTAATTCAGCCTTTTCAGTTAAGACACCGTATCCGAGATTTTCAATTTTATTTGTAACATCCGATAAATTTGTAGCGTCATTATTGAAAGTGATGGATGCTTTCTCAGTTGATAAATTCACTTGAGCATCAACGCCATCCATTCTGTTTAACACTTTTTCAATACGATTGGAACATGCTGCACATGTCATACCCGTTACACCAACAGTAACATGTTTAGATTCACTCATTTCGTTTACCTCCTTACTTAGAAAATTGTTTAAGTACACTCATTAATTCATCTATTGTTTCTTCGCCTTCACCATTTTGAATAGCATCCGTCACACAATGTTTAATATGTCTTTCCGTTACCGCAAATCCAACATTTTTTAAAGCAGACTGTATCGCACTAATTTGAACTAATATATCCACACAATATCTATCTTCCTCAACCATACTTTGAATACCACGCACTTGACCCTCAATACGTTTTAGTCTATTGATCACTTTATCTTTTTCCTCTTTAGTTCTAGGTGTTACAGTATGTTCATGTAAATATTCACTCATACAATCACTTCCTCTCTTCAATTAATACTATACCCCCCTATAGTATATTTTTCAATATAAAAGCTCAACAAAAATTATATGCGCTGTTGAATAGAGAAAGTTTGTTAATATGTTATGGGCCACCTTAGTTACATTTCCACGGGCTTTTGTTACTATGGGCTGCCTTAGTTACAATTCCCCAGACTTTTGTTACTATAGACCCCCTTAGTTACAATTCTCCAGACTTTTGTTACTATGGACATGGACCTCCTTAGTTACAATTCCTCCGACTTTTGTTACTACTGCCATCATACACGCCTAACCATATATAATATATTCAAAATTTACAAAAAAACACCTGAGCGAGTAGCTCAGGTGTTCAACATCAATCTATTCAACTGTAACTGATTTAGCTAAGTTACGTGGTTTATCTACGTCACAACCTCTGTGTAATGCAGCGTAGTAAGAGATTAATTGTAATGTGATTACTGATACAAGTGGTGATAACATTTCATGAACGTGTGGTATTACATACGTATCTTGATCGTGTTCTAAACCTTCCATAGAAATAATACATGGATTAGCACCACGTGCTACAACTTCTTTAACGTTACCACGAATTGATAAGTTAACTTTTTCTTGTGTAGCTAATGCAATGATTGGTGTACCTTCTTCAATTAATGCAATTGTACCGTGTTTTAATTCTCCTCCAGCAAATCCTTCTGCTTGGATATAAGAAATTTCTTTAAGTTTCAATGCACCTTCAAGACCTACGTAGTAATCCATTGTACGTCCAATAAAGAATGCGTTACGTGTTGTTTCTAAGAAATCTTTAGCGATTTGTTCCATTTTAGGCGCATCGTCAACAATTGCAGTGATTGCAGTTGTTACTTTCGCTAATTCAGGAATAATATCTACGCCAGTATTTTTGTTATGTGCATTCGCAACTACTTGAGAAAGAATTGCTAATACTGCGATTTGTGCTGTATATGCTTTAGTTGATGCAACAGCGATTTCAGGTCCAGCGTGTAAAATTAATGTATGATCCGCTTCACGAGATAAAGTTGATCCTGGTACATTTGTAATTGTTAATGCTTTGTGACCTAAACGTTTAGCTTCTACTAATACTGCACGGCTATCTGCTGTTTCACCTGATTGTGAAATAAAGATGAATAATGGTTTTTCAGATAATAAAGGCATGTTGTAAACAAACTCTGAAGCTACATGTACTTCAGTAGGAACGCCTGCCCATTTTTCAATGTATTCTTTACCTACTAAACCAGCATGGTAACTTGTACCACATGCAACGATATAAATTCTATCTGCTTGTGCAACATCTTCAATAATTTCTTTATCGATTTTAAGGTTACCCTCTTCATCTTGGTAATTTTGAATAATGTTACGCATAACACCTGGTTGTTCGTGAATTTCTTTTAACATGTAGTGATCGTAAGTACCTTTTTCAACGTCTGAAGCATCGATTTCAGCTTTATAGCTATCTCTTTCGATTACGTTACCTTCTTGGTCTTTGATGATCACTTTATCGCGTTTTACGATAACAATTTCGTTGTCGACTAATTCTTTATAAGTATCTGTTACAGCTAACATAGCAATTGCATCTGAAGCAATTACGTTAAATCCATCACCGATACCAACTAATAATGGTGATTTGTTTTTAGCTACATAGATTGTGTCAGCATCTTGTTCATCTAATAAACCTAATGCATATGAACCGTGTAATAATGATAATACTTTATTGAAAGCATCTTCTGTAGTTAAACCTTCGTTTGAGAAGTGTTCAATTAATTCAACAATAACTTCAGTATCAGTATCTGATTTAAAAGTGATACCTGATAAAAATTCATTTTTAAGTTGTTCATAGTTTTCAATAACACCGTTGTGTACTAATGTGAAACGACCTGATGTTGATTGATGAGGGTGAGCGTTCTCATAGTTTGGCACACCGTGAGTTGCCCAACGTGTATGTCCAATACCAATATTTCCATCAAAGTCATCAGAAGCTGCTTTACGTAATTCAGCAATTCTTCCTTTTTCTTTAAATACTTTAATTTCTTCTTCATTTCTTACAGCAATACCAGCTGAATCATAACCTCTATATTCTAATTTTTCTAATCCTCTAAGTAATAATTCTTTAGCATTTGCTGTACCTATATATCCTACTATTCCACACATAATCAAAATTCCTCCAATTTTAAATAAGCGGTCAGACTTTTAAAATTTTAGTCTAGTCGCTTTCAATACTCTGTTCAATTTATGGCTATTTCAATGGCTTTGGACATACAGTCACCTATATGCTTTAAACATTGAACTTCGAATGAGCCACATCCGGGATAGCATCCGCCGATAATTCGATAACTATCCTCCTCGTCAACAAAGTTCATAACACTCATTCAGCATGTATCTGATTATACATGCCTCTTCAATCGCGTATGTTCTTTGTTCAGGCGCTATAAGTTTCCTTATTTCGATAAACCTCACAATCCTCCTTAAGAAAGCTCTCTTCATTCTACAATGAAATTGTATGTTGTGCAATTATAATACTATATTTAGTGCAATTTTCTCATAAAAATATAATAATAACAGTTGTAATAAATAAAATAAAAAATCTGAGACACATAAAAGTTGTCTCAGATTAATAATATATTTATTCAATTCCCATCTCTTGTTCTACTACTTCTGCAATGCTGTTAACAAATCTTTCAGCATCTTCTTCTGTTTTAGCTTCAACCATTACACGAACAAGTGGTTCAGTACCTGATGGTCTTACTAATATACGACCTTCGCCATTCATTTCAACTTCAACTTTAGTCATAATCTCAGAAACTTTGGCATTTTCTTCAACACCATATTTATCAGAAACTCTAACGTTTACTAATTTTTGTGGATATTTTTTCATTTTGCTTGTTAAGTCACTTAAACTTTTGCCTGATCTTTTAACGATACTTGCAAGATGCGCACCAGTCAGTAACCCATCACCAGTCGTATTATAATCCATCATAACGATATGACCTGATTGCTCTCCACCAAGGCTGTAAGAACCACGTCGCATTTCTTCTACAACATATCTATCTCCAACTTTAGTTTTGTTAGATTTAATACCTTTTTCTTCTAGTGCTTTATAGAAACCTAAATTACTCATTACTGTTGAAACGACCATATTATCTTTTAATTCACCATTTTGTGCCATATCTTCAGCTAACACATACATGATTTGGTCACCATCAACGATTTGTCCTTTATCATCTACAGCAATGATTCTATCCCCATCACCATCAAAAGCTAAACCAAGGTCTGCACCATGTTCAATAACAGCTTTAGCTAATTCTTCTGGGTGTGTAGAACCAACATTTAAGTTAATATTATAACCATCTGGCTTACAACCGATTGTTTCGCTAGTTGCTTCTAAATCACCGAATAAATATGGCGCAAGAGAATAAGTAGCACCATGTGCACCATCTAGGACAATTTTCAATCCATCTAAATCTCCATCAACAGTTGATTTAATATAGCTTATATATTTTTGAGCACCTTCAAAGTAATCAGAAATATGATTTAATTGGTTACCTGTTGGTCTTGGTAAATTGTCTTCTGTAGAATCTAATAACTTTTCAATTTCTAATTCTTCATCATCCGTTAATTTGAAACCATCTGGACCAAAGAATTTAATTCCATTATCTGCTACCGGATTGTGTGACGCACTGATCATAACACCTAAATCTGCATCCACTTCTCTCGTTAAATAAGCTACACCTGGAGTTGAAATAACACCTAATCTCATGACTTCTGCACCAATTGATGAAAGACCAGCGATTAGAGCTGCTTCTAACATTTCGCCAGAAACACGTGTATCTCTACCTACTAATACTTTAGGATTTTCACTACCATGTTTCTTTGATAATACATAACCACCAAATCTACCTAATCTAAATGCGATTTCTGGTGTTAACTCAGAATTAGCTACACCTCTAACACCATCTGTACCAAAATATTTGCCCATTATAATTCTCCTTTAATTCCATTAGTTTTTAGAAGTTTCTATTTTTGCTTCGACATTTTTAAATTCTGCTTCGTCCACACCATCAGGCAAGCTAAGACTTACTTTTTTAGATGTATCACCGTCAACATTTGAAATATCGACAGGTACATCTATTGATCCTATACCATCAAGAACGTTTCTCGAACCATATATTTTAACTTCGGTTTTATCTAAAGTAATATCATCAATATTTATATTTTTAGATGCACTACCTTTTGTAACAGGATTTAATGTCACAGTTTTACTAGATCTTGCAACTTTAATATTGACGTTAACAGTATCTGGTCTAATCTGTACGTCTAGTTTATTTAAATTGCTATCGAGTACACTGATACCCGCTTTTTCAGTCGTATCATCTGTTAATTGCTTCGTTTCATCTAAAGTAGCTTTAACATAAGCAATTTTATTAAGTTCTTCTTGTCCACCTGTAATCGTTACTTGTGATGGATTAACAGTTTCTCCTACTAGCTCATATCCAGAAGCAATTCTGTTTTGGTTAATCTCTGCTTCAATTGGATATTTTTTAGAAACTTTGTCTTGTAACGTTACATTTGCGCTTTTAGGCACAACTGTCGCTTTAAGTTCATCACTAAGTCCTTTAATTTTAAAGTTTTCTTTATATTGTCCTACTGATTTGTTTTTCAAATCCAATTCTACTTTAAAATTCAATAATTTTTCAGCTTGTAATATTGTAGATTGTGGACCAGAAACTTTTACATCCACAGTTTTAGGTGCTCCTGATAAATATAATTCTTTCGTATTATAAATTGTATCTACCGGAACATCTTCTATTACATGATCTGAACTTTTCAAAGCATTTTCCGAAAACAAACTACCGAACACATTATTTACTGATAAGAACATGAGTAGCGCTAAAATTAAAGCTACAAATCGTAAACCCCATTTAGATTCTAGCATCTACTTCACATCCTTTCTGTTTTGAACAGAACCAAACCAATGCTCAACTAGTAACTCTCTAAAGGCTTCACTTGATATTTCTTTTCTTAATCGACCATCAATTGTTACAGATATTGAACCTGTTTCTTCTGATACTACAACTGTAAATGCATCTGATACTTCTGAAATCCCTACAGCTGCTCTATGACGCGTTCCTAAACTTTTAGAAATTTTTTGACTGTCAGATAACGGCAAATAACTTGCTGCTGTAGCAATTTTTTGTTCACGTATGATCATCGCACCATCATGTAATGGTGTATTTGGAATAAAAATATTTGTGAGTAATTCTTGAGAAATATCAGCATTAATAGGTATACCTGTTTCTATGTAGTCTTGAAGACCTGTTTCTTTCTCGAATACAATTAATGCACCTATTCTTCTTTTAGCCATATACTGAACAGCTTTATCAACACTATCAGTTAACCTTTCTTGTTCTGCTGATGTCGCTACATTTACTCGTTTAAATAGACTTCCTCGCCCTAATTGTTCCAACGCTCTTCTAAACTCTGGTTGGAATATTACAATGATTGCTAAAAATCCCCATTGCAATACAAAATCAAATAAAAGCGTAGTAGTCGTCAAATTCAAAAAATTACTTACTGTTCTACCAATTATGATGAAAAATATACCTTTTAATAGTTGTATCGCTTTTGTACCTTTAACGACAGTTATAATTAAGTACAATACATACCATACAATAATTAAATCAAGTATACCTGTTATAACTTTTAAGGCACTTAATTCACCAAAAATGTCAGGTAACTGCATAGTATCTCCTCCGTGTTTCATTTACCTAGTGCTTATTATAACAATTTTTGAGATATATTGTTAATTTAATTATATATAAAACAAAAAAAGCCTCTATAAAAGAGACTTCTTTATTAAAGTATATTTTATCTATGATTGTCAATTATAATAATTTCTCTCCAAAGAATGATCCCATTAACCCAATTGCTTGGTGAGCCGTTTTATTATATTCATCGATTAGAGGATTTACTTCGACTAAATCAGCAGATACGATTAAATTTGACTCATGGAGTAACTCCATAGCTAAATGACTTTCTCTATATGTTGCGCCTCCTGGTACTGTTGTGCCCGTACCAGGCGTTTCGACTGGATCTAATGCATCAACATCCAATGAAAGATGTACACCATCCGTTTTATCCTTTAAGTAATCTATCGTTTCAGATATAACTTGATTCATGCCAAGTTTATCTATATCTGCCATTGTATATGTACGTATACCTGATTTTTTAATATATTCCTTTTCACCATCATCTAAATCTCTCATGCCAATTAGAACGATATTTTCAGGTTTTACTTTGTTCTTATATCCACCGATATTCATTAATTCTTCATTACCTTCACCTATTAAGACTCTTAATGGCATTCCATGAATATTACCACTTGGTGAAGAATCTAATGTATTTAAATCTCCATGTGCATCATACCAAATAACACCGAGATTACTATAGTGTTTACTGATACCAGCGATTGATCCAATTGATAATGAATGATCCCCACCTAAAATTAATGGAAAGTTACCATTATTCATCGTTTCATTTACGGATTCATATAAGTTATTTGAAAATGAAATTACTTCATCTAAATTTCTTAAACCTTCTTGTTCGCTTTTATATTTTTTCATATCAATATTAGGTGATTCTACATTACCTTTATCTATGACATGGTGACCTATATTTTCTATTCTTTCAATCAAACCAGCATATCTCAATGCATCTGGTCCAAAATTAACGCCTAATTTTCTTTGACCAAAAGCAGTTGGTGCACCGATTATTTCAATGCTCTTTTTCATAATTTCAAATCCCCCTTAATTTGCATTACTATTATATTCTAGTATATGTAAGCACTTACATCAAGCTATATAAGGGTTTGTGGATAATATTAATATATTCCAAATATTTATACGTATATACATCGTTTTATGCATATTTTCATCAATAAAAAAGAGACATTAGATTAACTAATGTCTCTTACTTATGAGCCATAGAGGATTCGAACCTCTGACCCTCTGATTAAAAGTCAGATGCTCTACCAACTGAGCTAATGGCTCTTAATGGCTGGGCTAGCTGGATTCGAACCAGCGAGTGACGGAGTCAAAGTCCGTTGCCTTACCGCTTGGCTATAGCCCAAAAATGGTGGAGGGGGGCAGATTCGAACTGCCGAACCCGAAGGAGCGGATTTACAGTCCGCCGCGTTTAGCCACTTCGCTACCCCTCCAGCTTATTAAATTAAATGGTGGAGAATGACGGGTTCGAACCGCCGACCCTCTGCTTGTAAGGCAGATGCTCTCCCAGCTGAGCTAATTCTCCATAAAAAATGACCCCTACGGGATTCGAACCCGTGTTACCGCCGTGAAAGGGCGGTGTCTTAACCGCTTGACCAAGGGGCCATGGCTCCACAGGTAGGACTCGAACCTACGACCGATCGGTTAACAGCCGATAGCTCTACCACTGAGCTACTGTGGAATAATAAAATTAAATATTTGCCCGGCAACGTCCTACTCTCGCGGAACGTAAGCCCAACTACCATCGGCGCTAAAGAGCTTAACTTCTGTGTTCGGCATGGG
>NZ_JAJNIU010000019.1:0-51567 GCF_022386355.1 Mammaliicoccus sp. L-M44
AAATGCCTGTGGCTTCAAATACAAACTGAAATTGATCCATTTCATTCAAATAATTAAGTAGCTGGTTATACCCATTTTTATTATTTTGAATGGTGAATTCTTTCTGAAAAATATCGTCTTGATAATGGGCAATAACACTTGTTCTTTTACTAATATCAATGCCAAAATAATTCATCTAACAACCTCCTTATTTTAATTGAGAATCTTCAAGCTTAATTAACATTTCCCATTTCACTTTCCTATACACGACTTCAAGAGCCCTACATACTACAACCGAATTTCAAAAGGTGAGAGTTAAGCTGACTAGTTTATCTTACGGATTTGAAACCCAATAGACTCTTCAGTCTACTTCTCTCTACAACTATAAAAAATAGCTGTAAAAAAATCTATCGTCATAGATTTCTTCACAGCTAATCTTAGTATGTTTATCTTGTTTGGTCAGTCTTGATAAATACAAGGTCCTCAACATTGCTTGTCGCACCTCACTTGCAATATTCAGACCTCCAACATTGCATGTCACGCTTCACTTGCAATCTTCTCCCATCCTATTTCTAAAAATATGAAAATGAGTCTAGAACATTTCTGTCCCAGACCCATTTTTACTTAATCCTCTTTTACTTCTTTAATGACTAAATTATCTAGTACGAAATCTTTAGTTCCTTCAAAGTTCACTTGGCCTTCATTTTTAACACCTTTATTGTCTGCCTTCTTATCTGTTGACGCTATGCCAATCCAAGTTTGACCATTTTTATGACCTTTAATTTTCGTTTTGAATTGACGATGTTTTTTATTATCTACAGTACCTTTCAATGGTGTTTCTTTGTATTTTTGATTATCAATACTGTCGTTACCTGTAGCGAAAGCATATGTGTCATCGGATCCTGCTTCATAATCGAATGAAACTTCATATGTCTTATTTGGCTCAAATCTAAAGTTTTGCGGTATCGTTTGATAAGCAAGTTTATTCTTTTCTACTTGACCATTAATTTTTAATGACCATGTACCATCGATAACATCACTTATACGTTTATTATTCCACCCACGTTGTGTATAAGGTGCATGTTTTTCAGATAAGTGTGTTCTATTATCCTCTACACCTTCAATATCAGATACGACAAATGGGAATATGCCTTGAGGTACTTTTTCAAAATTTTGTTTAAATACTTTATCTTGTGAATATAATTGTTGATCATTTTCGAAAATTCGAATGTCATCAAAATAAGTGACACCTTCACCTTTATCTCTAGAGAGCGTTAAAGTTGCTTTACCATTTTTAGGTGCTTTAAAGTGCACATACATATTTTGAAAATAACTGTCATTACCTTTCGTTGCAGATTCTTTAGTTGTATTATGAGCGTTAGCTTTAACATAATTTTTAGCGATGGATTTAGTTGTATAATTTTGATGTGATGTACCATCTGCATCTACACTAATACGTGCTTTTTGATCACTTCGATTATCCACACCAACATAAACTGCATATTGTTTACCAGGTTTCAAATCTGTTAATTTTTGTTTCAATTCAACATTTTTTTTCGGATTGTTAATCGTTAACATATTGTCACTACTATTAGATTTCGTAATAGAAACGTCTTTTTTAGACCCTTTAATTTTCCAATCTTTAAGATTTTCTGCATTAAATCCTGGATCTTTAATATGCATATCTTCTCCGTATTTTACTTTCTCGTTATGTTGTTTTGATTTATACAATACATACGGTGTATTTGCTTTAACATTGCTTAAAGTAACTTTACCATCTTTAACACGTACATTATCAACATATTGACGACCATGCTCTGTTAGTTGGTATAATTTTAAATGCTTACTGTTCCAACCTTTTGGTAATTCCCAAGTTGATTCTCCACCATCTTCATTATAATGATAGAGCTTTTGGTTCTACTGTTTAATTGCTTACCATTTTCATCCCAGTTCCATGGAATTAAATATTTATTGCCATCTAATATCTTTTGACCATTTAACGTTATCGTTCTAGATCTATAGTTTTCTTTATCATTTTCATAATCATTAGATTTACGTTTAATGACTACTTTATCTTTAAAAGCTTTTAATCGGTCTTTTCTACCGTGCAACATGTCATATTTTGCATCAATGTTAATACCTTGATCTAACCAATTCCAACCATAATTATACGTACCGTCTTCATTTTTTCTTAAACGGTCAGGATTAAATGCTTTAGACTCTGGATATGTTTCACTCGCATTAATATGTACGCCAAACTTTGCACCATATTTCTTACCGTTCTTAAGTAATTTCTTCATATCTTCTGCGCCACCGATACGTTGACCAATATTATCATAATCAAGATGACCAGAATCGTGACCCTCACTACCATATCCTTTTAATATAATGGACTGACCTAATCCATCCGTATTTAAATTAACTTTTTTAACACCATCAAGTGATTTTAAAAATGGATTTTGTGCTTGTGAACCGAAATTCATTGCGATACGGTGTGCAACTAAATCTGGTACAGACTCTGAACCTGTCGGATGATTCATGATAGCTCTAGATGCAATAGCACCATCTTGCCAGTCTGTTTTTCCATCACCATTTTCATCATCCGTTATAACAACTTTTGTTTTCGGCATTAATTGTTGTTCTTTAGCATTTTCATAACCTTGGCCCGGCTGCAATATCCATTTAGAACTGGATAAACCGACATGTTTATCTTTATCTACTTGTTCAGAAGTCGCATTTATTCTCGTATAATCTAACTCTCCAGTTCCTTCAGAATGTTGTGAATTACTCCAAACACCTGCACTCGTCTTATCATTTGAAACAAAACCATACATCATTGGATAATTAAAATCATCTTCAATATCTTTATTAACTTTAAAGTTTTTATCGCCACTTTTCATCGTATTTGTAGACATACGTGTTGTTTGTAAGTTAGCACCTTTCTGTTTAGAATTCACAGAAACTAATGAATGATTAGGTATTTCAAAATCTTTTATAACTGAATCATCACTTTTACCATCTAACTTGTTTTTATAATCCTTCATATCAAAATGCAATTGGTTATCTTTAACCTTCATCTCAATTGTAAATTCAGCATCTATTTTTTATCCTTATTAGAAGCAATTAATTGATATTGAGCTGCATGCGCATTAATTTTTTTATACTTAACTTTCGGTTGAACCGATTTACCATTCACTTTAATCGTCTTAATTTCTTTAACTTGGCCATCCATCTTTTTACCATTTTTCAAAGTATATTCAATAACCCTTGGAAACGACTTATCAACCTTTACTTTCATCTTATTACTCTTTAATACATCCCCTTTGTCTTTTGCTTCTACATGATGATTCGTCAGCGTTAATAAGCTGAACAACATAACAGAAACAATTGAAACGACAAACAGTTTTTTCCTCCATACAAATGTATTATTACTAAAATTCAAATTAAACACCCCTTTTTAAAATTTGAAAACTTACATTAATTGTAGACTTTTATTTTATTAAAGTCTAGCGTTTTTGTTCTATATTGTTTGAATTTGCTTTCAAATTTGTTCATATAAACAAAAAGAACGAAATGATGAGATTCATCATTTCGTTCACAATTCATACTATTTATTTATAATTTTTAATTACTCTAACTATCAGTGCAATCATAGGAAAAATCATTAAGACAAGAACAATATAATATAAATTAACAATACTATTTTCCCATGTAATTGACACAATCACACCAAGCGCCATAATAAGCACTAAAATGATAATGTTAACAAACATGCATACTAAAAGATCACGAAAACTTGATTTATTCTTGTAATCGAATGTTTGCTTCCAAAAATTTATATATGTCATAAGCAACCCTCCATTACATTTACAGAATATACCAAATATATCAATTAATATCAATTGTTTTTTAGTTGATAATTTAAAGATTTAAATTCTTTATTTATAACATCAATATTATGTCGTAAGTGAATACAACTTTTAATCATTTCGACATTGAATAAAAATAAATCTTTATATATAATATATTGTAATCATACTCATTAATGAAAATCTAAAATATAAATGTGCAAAATCAAATTTACAAACTACCTTTTACTACTTGTTATTCAACTAGTGATAATTTCATCTATCATTTCTTCACCTATCATTCTATATATTTATTCACTTTCAGTTTCCTAAATTATATTCAATAATATACACAATACAATTTAAATCAATAAAGGTTTTACATATATAAGGGAGGATTTTTATGGATAAAGAAAATTACGAAAAATTATTAAAGAAAATAAAAGTTTTCGAAAAAAATAAAAGTTTTCGAAAAAAATATTGTCAACTTACCAGGCATAGGCGAACAAACAAAACATAATTTAACGCAAATCATTGATAAGTCTGAAAAATTCAAATTAATTATTAATAAGAAAGGACATAGAAACTCTGAAAATTTAACAATTATACTAAATAGTATAACTCATAAATGTAGTATGGTAAGATTTGATGTTAATGGATCTGATCATGCTAATCCTCCAAATAATGAAAGAATTCCAACTCCACACATACACATTTTTACTGATGAATATATGAATGGTGGCATTGCAATACCTTTACATGAAATAGATGATATAGAACTAATTGATGAACTTTTAGATTCTCTCGAATTCTTTATTGATTATACAAATATTAAAAGAAAAGATGTTATAATAACACCAAAACTACTATAAAAGGAGTGATATTTCATGGAAATCATCGAACAAAAAATGCAAACATATTTTGAATGGTTACAACAAAATTATAAATATAAAAAGTTGGAGACTTCCACTGAAATAACTACTCCGTTTAAAAACCATTTAAATGACTATATAAGGATATACGCAGATTTATTACCTGATAATCATATTAGACTATCAGATAATGGCCAAACATTTAATGAATTAGACATTTTAGATATTGATTTAACAAAAACACGAAAAAGATTAATTCATTCAATTCTAAACCAATTTAATTTAAGTTTAAAAGATGATGAAATCATAACAAATGTTGACAGTGACAGCTTTCCACAATCAAAACATAATTTAATTCAAGGTATATTAAAAATATACGATTTGACTTTAACAACTAAATCCAATGTATCTAACTTATTTTATGAAGAAGTTTTCGACTTTTTTTATAATGAAGAAATTACTGGATCTGCTAAAATGGCAATCCCTGGTGAAACTGGTATAAAATATTCAATTGATTTTATAATACCAGGAACAAAATTAAAATCAGAAAAGCTTGTGAATTTTTCTAATAACCTGGATTATAACAGAATAACAAGTGATCTATTTGCTTATCGTGATGTTAAGAATAATAGACCAAATAGAAATAATTTAAATTCTCAAATGTTAATTATCGCTAATGATTTAGAAAATACCATTTCGGAAAAAAGCACAACAAGTAGCTGATTATGAAGGAATTCAAATTCTTAAATGGTCAAATAAAGATGAAATAATAAATACTCTAAAATAACTTAACAATTGTTGATTATAAAATGGTTACTCATTTAGAAATAACAAAGCACCTTAGCCGAAAATGGCTAGGTGCTTTGTTATGACCTTTCACATAATTTATTAACTCTCATTGTTCTATATTATTTAAATACATGTATATTTTTTCTCTTTCCTTTAAAACTTATAGAAACATAATTTGTTTTAAATTGCTCAAATAAGTTAAACTTAATCTACTATTTAGAACGAGGAGGCATATTATGAATTTAAGAAATATTAAAGTTGAAGATTATAATCAATGCGCAAACAATTTAGTTGCAGCCTATGCTGGAACGCCTTGGTTTAATAAATGGACTGAACAAGAAGCTAAACATAGAATTGAAGCTACAATGAGTGGATTTAATTCTAGAGGATTTGTTATAGAAGATGAACATAAAATTATTGCAATGTGTTTAGGTCGTATAGACTATTATTTTAATGGTTTTAATCAATTCTGTATCGATGAATTTAATGTCATTCCCAACCTACAAGGGTCCGGTATAGGTAAGCAATTAATGAACTTTGTCAAAGACGAATTAAAAAACGAGAACATAAATAATATGTTCTTAATAACGGGCGGAAAATTAGCAGCCAATTTTTATACTAAAAATAACTTCAAAGTAACAAGTGAAGGTTATATGATGGAACTTGAATTTTGATTAGTATAAAGCTAATCTCCTCAACTATTTCTAATCTCTATTCCATAATTAGCACTGTTACTCATTTAAAAACGCAACTAATAACTGCGTGATTTTTAATATTTAGCGTTTTAAAATTAAAAGTATGGAAGCGGTCAACATCGATACAGGTCAAATAATAAAAAATATAAGAAAAAGTAAAAACTGGAGCCAAGATCAATTAGCTGAAACACTTCATGTCTCAAGACAAAGTATTTCAAAATGGGAATTAAATCAAGGTTATCCAGATATAGATAATTTGATTCAATTATCTAAGATTTTTGATGTTTCACTTGAATATCTTTTAATTAAAAACAAACAAATAAAAAATGAGGAGAGTCTTTCAATGAACAGAGAATGGGGAACTGTAGAAATAGCAGAACAATGGGTTCAATTTTCAAATGATAAAAATATAGAAGCTTTAAAAAACGTAACTTCTGAAGAATTAAAAGTTCAAGGACCTAAAGGGGAAAATATATTAAAACTTGATGATATAAAAAATTGGCTTGAAAGAGCTAATTTACAATTAGCGACTTTCGAAAGATATTTAAAAGATGATAAAATCGTCATGGGTCAACATGGTACATGGATGAATCCAGATAATACGATTAAAGGTCAACAAAACGTCTATACTCTACTAATAGTAGAAAAAAAAGTTAAAGAATTAGCAAGATTTAACACTAAAGAAGAAGCTTTTAGTGCTTCAAATATAAATGAAAGTGATAAAATTTTATAATCCTTTTAAATATTAATCAATAAACCCACTTTAATTAGTGGGTTTATTGATTAATATAGACCAAAAATTCTACCTACTAAGCCTATAAAAACTATAAAAAGTGATCCACATGTTAATGAAGTACCAATTAACCATCTCTTTGTGCTTTTAGCATCTTTAGAAAATTCCACTTTAATTTCATTAATTATATTCTTCTGCAAGTTTTCAATATTTCTTTCTATACTATTAAATCTATTATTCATATGTGCTTTATGTTCACTAAATTGCTCTTGAGTTACATAATTATTATTCATAATATCACCCCTTTCATGCTTGTTAGACAAAATTCGTTGTTGATTATGAAGTGATTTCTATGTCTTCTAATATTTATTATTCGTTTATACTTTTTTGCTTTATTATACAAACTTCATCTCAATCTTTATCATCTAGTTTCATATATGGCTTCATTCTCACTAATACTTTCTAACAACAATTTATCACGGTTAAACCGTGAAATCAACTATTAAATTTCTTCATTATTCTTTACTTTTTTTATGGTTAAACCATAAAATAAAATGTGAAAGGATTGATATTATGATTGGGAACAAAGATATAATGGCTACTAATATAAAATATTATATGGAAAAGCTTGATATCGACAGAAACAAATTATGTTCTGATTTAAATTTAAAGTATATGACTGTTTCAGATTGGATTAACGCTAAAACATATCCTCGTATCGATAAGATTGAGATGCTAGCACAATACTTTGGCATTAATAAATCTGATTTAGTTGAAAACTTTCAAGACTCAACAATTCTTACAAATATACATGAAGTTTCATCAGAACTTAAAGCACAAAATCAAAATAGAGTTCTAAATTATGCTAAAGAACAACTAAAGATGCAAAGGGATATTCCAAGTAAAATATCTGTTATTCATGAAAACAAACGAAATTATAATATCAAAAACAAAAAGATACCCATTGCTTTAATTGGAACTACTGGCAATATTATTGGTAAAACATTATTAGATGAGGTCAATAATGATACAGTTAATTTTGATAAAAATGAAGTAGATGATTATTTAATTGAAACAGCTGATTTTTGTGTATATGTAAATAACGACTCATGTGAGCCAGCAATAAAGAGTGAAACGTATGCTTTTGTACGAAGAACTAATGAAATAAGAAATGGTTTAATAGCTTTAGTGATATATAATGAAACGCTATTAATAAAAAGGATAGAAATCCTTGGAGATGAAATTAACCTTATATCGTTAAACCCAAAATATGAAACTATAAAAGTTGAACCACACAATCAATTCAAGCTGATTGGTAAGATCGTTCAATAACTATTTATAGAATATAAAATATAGGTGATAACAATGATACATATAAAAGAGTTTTATAATTCATTACCTGAGTCGGAAAATAAAGAACTATCTAAAATACACAATGAAATCTTCGATACAAATGAAAGTTTAAACGAAAAGTTCTTAAGTAAAAATAAAATTATAATTTTAGTCACCTATAAAGAAAAAACAATTGTTGGATATAAAATTGGATATGAAATGGATAGATCAACATTCTACAGTTGGTTAGGTGGCGTTGAAAAAAATAATCGAAATCATGGAATTGCGCAAATGCTTATGGATAAACAAATAAGCATATTAAAAAGTAAAGGGTACGAAAAAATTCAAACTAAAACTTTTAATAAATGGAAAAGCATGCTCATTTTAAATATCAAAAATGACTTTCAAATAAAAAATTGTTATCCAGATAAAAATGACTTAGCGATCATTTTAGAGAAAGTTATCAAATAGAAAATTACGGAAATAATCTACAACATAAATACTTGATGATCCACGTTGTACATAGTTATACTTTTGACACATATTTGACACATGCACCCTTCTTTACCTTTACAAAGGAACTTAAAAATATCCTAAGTAATTTATACATCTTGGTGCAGTGTTGGCGCAGTTACGCTATTTAAGAAGCCATTTATATATACAAAAAAATCCCGTCATATCTACGTTACTAGTAACGAGATACAACGGGATATTGGTAATTTACGTCCTGGGAGGGATTCGAACCCCCGACCGACGGCTTAGAAGGCCGTTGCTCTATCCAGCTGAGCTACCAGGACATTTTCAACACAAGAATAATTATATCGAATAGATACTGATTTATCAATACTTTTTAAAAAGAAAAAGGTTTATTAAATCGCTTTCGAAGTATTATTACACGTTTAGTTATTTTATTTTACTTTTATTCGGTGATAACTATGTCATTAACTTTAACTGTATTGGCTTTTTCGGCTTTACACAAAGATTTATCTTCAAATATTTCTATAACACTCGCATGTACAAGTCCGTTTGCTGTTAATACATATATGTTTTCGTTCTTATGTAAGTCGTTATATTCGTTTTTATTTATACAAAACTCATCATCATTAATAACTGATGTAACGTGTGTTCTGCCCATCTCTACCCCTCCTACGTATTATAACTTATTAGTTTTTACATAAAATTAACGACATTCATAATTATAAAACAATTTTTGTTTAATTGAAAGTTTATTCTAAATTTTTAATAAAATTGAGATATTCGTAAGAATATCTCAATAAATAAAATCTATTTGCCATTTTTGTTTTGCAAAATATATATTTAAAGTGCTAATGATAATTTTTCTATTTCTTCATTATTTCTATTTAAATATGTTAATGTCGCATTATTTAGTGCTTCGTCGAATTCGATGATGGCATATGTTTCTTCCCACTGGCCTCTTGTTTGAGAGATGCTTCCTGGATTGATACAGTAAACACCATCTATTGTCTCGCACAATGCTATATGACTATGTCCATAAAATGCAAATTTAGCATGGTTATTTTTAGCATGGGCACTTAATACTTCTCTAGATCCTTTAATATCATATCTATGTCCATGTGTATAGAAATAGCCAATACCTTCTATTTCACCTTGTTCTTCTATTGGAAATTGCGGATCGAAATCACAATTTCCTTTAACTCTTTGATACAAACTTAGTTCTGTATCGTTATAGTCGAATTCAGAATCACCTAAATGTAAAAATAAATCTGCGTCTTTATTTTTTTCGTATATTTCATGAAGTATGCCTTGTTCGCCATGATTATCGCTAACAATTAACCATTTCATTGGAATCGCTCCCCTATATCTTCATTCATTAATTTAATTGCATTACCACGGTGACTGATTGCACTTTTTTCTGCAGCAGTTAATTCTGCCATCGTTCTGTCTTGTGATGGTACAAAGAAAATTGGGTCATAACCAAATCCATTTTCCCCTCGTGGTTCGTCTATAATTTCACCAGGTGCTTTACCTACATATGTAACAGTTTCTTTGCCAGGCTCACTTACAGCAATGGCGCAAACAAATTCTGCTGCTCTATCTTCTATACCCTTTAAGTTTGTTAATAATTTTTCTATATTATCTTGATCATTTTTTTGTGTCCCTGCATATCTTGCTGAATAAATACCTGGTTCACCATTTAAAGCTTTTACAGATAATCCGCTATCATCAGCAATAACGATTTTATTTAATTGTTTTGAAGCCGCTTCTGCTTTCAAAATTGCATTCTCTTCAAATGTTGTACCCGTTTCTTCTACATCAAAATCTGGTGCAATTTCAGAAATACCTATCACATTTGCTTTTGGAAAAATTGTTTTAAAGTCATTTATCTTTCCTTGGTTATTTGATGCAATAATAATATCTTTCATATTTATCTCTCCTTACAATGTTATTCGTTCAACATGAGCATCTTCTATATGTAGCCACTCTTTAATCGTTCTCGTAATATGTTCAACATCACCATTTGCAAAAAATTGATGTTTCGGATTTGGTGTATAATAAGAATGCTCATTACTAAAAGTCAATAATGCACTTACTTCTCTTGCTGTTTCTAAACCTGAAGATATAATTGTCTTGCCATCATCAAAATACTGATGAATCGCATCATATAGTAGTGGATAATGTGTACATCCTAAAATTACTGTATCTGAATCATCATATCGCCACTGTTTAAGCGTTTGATGGATAACAATACTCGTAATCGTCGGATCTTTATATCTCATTTGTTCAACTAAAGGAACGAATCCTGGACAAGCGACTCCTTTAACTTCTACTTGAGGATTAATAGATTTGATACTTCGTCTATATGCTTCAGATTTAATTGTCCCTTCAGTACCAAGAACAAGTACACGATTATTTTTAGTTGTCATAATTGCTGTTCTTGAACCTGGATCAATAACTCCAATCACGGGTATTGATAACATTTCTTGTAAAGGTTTCAAAGCAACCGCAGTAGCTGTGTTACATGCGATGACTAGCATTTTAATATCTTTTTCAACTAAAAAGTTAGCTAATTGAATGGTAAATGATTTAACTTCTTCTCTTGTTCTCGGGCCATACGGACACCTTCCAATATCACCTAAATAAAATATCGTCTCATTTGGCAGTTGCCGCATGATTTCTTTAGCAACCGTTAAACCACCAATCCCTGAGTCGATTACGCCAATTGGTTTATTCATTCATCTTCACTTCGCATTCTTTTTAACATAATTTCTAACGCTTCATTAAACTTTATTTTATCTTCATCTTCCATAATAGATAGAAGATCTTCAGTATAAATTTGTCTCGCTTGAACAACTTCGTCAATAAGTGCCGTGCCTTTTTCTAATAACTTGACGTGGAATACTCTTTTATCTTTCTCAGATTGAATTCTTTGAACGAGTTCTTTTTTCTCAAGCTTATCTACTATATCTGTAGTTGTAGAATATGCTAAAAATAAACGTTTAGATAACTCACCAATTGTAATTTGATCATGCTCATTGAGCCATTGTAAAGCAATAAATTGAGGCGGTGTTATATCATAAACCTTTAACTGCCCTCTTGATTTTAATTTCGTTCTTTCTACTATATGTCTTAACGAATATTCAATCTGTTTTGTAATTTCTTCCATAGTTGTTTGTACCTCTTTTCTCATCAAACTTATATTAATAATAATAACACATACCCTTATATGCAGTTAATGAATTGGTCTTTATGTTATATAAATAAACAAATAAGAGGCCAAGACATAAAATTATGTCCCAGCCTCTCATATCTTTATTAGTTTACTTCGTGATCTGAACCGAAGAATGATTTAAACATTTGGAAAGTAGCTTCTCTGTTCATTGCTGCGATTGATGTTGTTAAAGGAATACCTTTTGGACAAGCATTTACACAGTTTTGAGAACTACCACATTCTTGTATACCACCATCAGACATAAGTGCTTTAATACGTTCATCTTTAGTCATGCTACCAGTTGGATGCAAGTTGAATAAACGAACTTGAGAAATTGCTTGAGCACCCATGAAATTATTATTCACGTTTACGTTCGGACAAACTTCTAAACATACACCACATGTCATACATTTAGAAAGTTCATATGCTGTTTGACGTTTTTTCTCAGGCATACGAGGTCCTGGTCCTAAGTCATAAGTACCATCAATTGGTACCCATGCTTTAACTTTTTTCAAGTTATTGAACATACGAGAACGGTCAACTTGTAAATCACGAATAACTGGGAATGTCTTCATTGGTTCAAGTTTAATTGGTTGTTCCAATTGATCAATAATAGCTGAACATGATTGACGAGCTTTACCGTTAATAACCATAGAACATGCACCACAAACTTCTTCAAGACAGTTCATATCCCAAGTTACTGGTGTCGTCTTCTCACCATTTGACTTAATCGGATTTCTTTGGATTTCCATTAAAGCTGCAATAACGTTCATATTTGGTCTATAAGGAATCTCAAATTTTTCTTCATAAGGTTGAGATTTATCATTTTCTTGACGTTTGATAATGATTGAAATCGTTTTGTTTTCTTGGTTTTGACCTTGTGCATTGTTTTCAACTGTTTGAGTGTCTGCCATAATTATTTACCTCCTTCAGATTTCTTAGAGTAATCACGTTTACGAGGTTTAATGTGACTAATATCCACTTCTTCATATGAAAATTCTGGTGCTTCTTTAGGTCCTCTAAATTGAGCAATCGTTGTTTTTAACCACTCTTCATCATTACGGTCTGGGAATTCTGGTTTGTAATGTGCACCACGTGATTCGTTACGATTATATGCACCAATCGTAATAACTCTTGCTAACACTAACATATTCCATAATTGACGCGTAAAGAATACAGCTTGGTTACTCCAAGTAGATGTATCTTCCATATCAATATTTTGATATCTTTCCATCAACTCAACAATTTTCTTATCTGTTTCAAGAAGTTTATCATTATGACGAACAACTGTAACATTGGCTGTCATAATTTCTCCTAATTCTTTGTGTAACTTATAAGCATTTTCTGTACCTTTAAGTTGTAATAAATGATCGAATTTTTCTTGTTCTTCATTTATGCGTTTTTGGAAAATTTCTTCATCTAATTCTGTATATGATTTTTCGATATTATTAGCATATTTAACTGCATTTGGTCCTGCAACCATACCACCATAAATAGCAGATAATAATGAGTTTGCACCTAATCTATTACCACCGTGTTGTGAGTAGTCACATTCACCGGCAGCGAATAGACCTTTAATATTTGTCATTTGATCAAAGTCTACCCAGATACCGCCCATTGAATAATGAACTGCTGGGAAAATTTTCATTGGGACTTTACGAGGGTCGTCACCAGTGAATTTTTCATATATTTCTATTATGCCACCAAGCTTAACATCTAACTCATGTGCATCTTTGTGTGATAAATCAAGGTATACCATGTTTTCACCGTTAATACCAAGTTTTTGGTTCACACAAACATCGAATATTTCACGAGTCGCAATATCACGAGGTACTAAGTTACCGTAATCAGGATATTTTTCTTCTAAGAAATACCAAGGTTTACCGTCTTTATACGTCCAAATACGTCCACCTTCACCACGAGCTGATTCACTCATTAATCTTAATTTATCATCACCAGGAATTGCAGTTGGATGAATTTGAATAAACTCACCATTTGCATATTTAGCACCTTGTTGATAAACAACAGAAGCTGCTGAACCTGTATTAATCATTGAGTTAGTAGATTTACCAAATATGATACCTGGTCCACCAGTTGCCATAATTACAGCATCTGATCCAAATGATTCGATTTTAGAGTCTGTTAAGTTTTGAGCTATGATACCACGTGCAGCATCTTCCTCATCTTTAACAATACCTAAAAATTCCCAACCTTCATATTTTGTAACTAAACCTTTAACTTCATAACTTCTAACTTGTTCGTCTAATGCATATAGTAATTGTTGTCCAGTTGTTGCACCTGCATATGCAGTTCTATGATGCAAAGTACCACCAAATCGACGGAAATCTAAAAGTCCTTCTGGTGTACGGTTAAACATTACACCCATTCTGTCTAATAAATGTATGATACTTGGTGCTGCTGCAGTCATATTTTTTACAGGTGTTTGGTTAGCGAGGAAATCTCCACCATACACTGTGTCATCAAAGTGAATGTCAACAGAGTCACCTTCACCTTTAGTATTGACAGCTCCGTTAATACCACCTTGAGCACAAACAGAGTGTGAACGTTTAACAGGTACTAATGAGAATAAATCAACATGCGCACCTTGTTCAGCAGCTTTAATAGTTGCCATTAGTCCTGCTAAACCACCACCGACAACAATGATTTTGTTGTTTGCCATAAAAATTGTCACTCCCCTAAAAAGTATAAATCCTATACGAATGCAAAAATAGCTCTTAAGCCAATAATACTAATTACGATAAATACAAATAAAGTTACATAAGTCATAAAACGTTGTGATTTTGGTGATTGTGTAATTCCCCAAGTAATGAAGAATGACCATAAACCATTTGAGAAATGGAATATAACACTTAATACACCAATAACATATAGCGTTACAGAAATTGGATTAGATAAAATATCTGAAACCATATCAAAGTCAACGTGATGTCCTAATGCAGCTTGAATACGTGTTTGGTAAACATGAACAGCTATGAAAATAAATGAAATGATACCAGTTAAACGTTGTAATAAGAACATCCAGTTTCTAAATAGTGAATGCCTTCCTACGTTTTCTTTAGCTGTAAATGCTATGTATAATCCATAAATAGCGTGGAATAGTATAGGAATATAAATAACTACAACTTCTAAAACAATTTTAAATGGTAAGTTCCACATAAAATCTGATGCTTTATTAAAAGCTTCTGGACTTATCGTTGCAAAATGGTTTATAACCAAATGCTGAATTAAGAATATTCCTATAGGAATTACACCTAATAATGAATGAATACGACGTAAAATAAACTGTTTTTCGCTTGACGCCAAAAGAAGTCCCCCCTAACTTTAATCTATGGCTCTATCGTTATATTAAGAATATAATAATCTGAAAACGATTACATACATCCCCAAAAAAATTCGATGAGCATTTACATGTATATTGTAACATCATTAAGTATGAATTTGGGCATGAGAATTATTCTCATACCCAAATATATAGATTTTTTGTTGTAATTTTACCATTTATTTACTGAGCTTATCTACTAAGTTTTGAGCAACCTTTTTAGGAACACCAATTTTCACAAAATCCTCTAAATTCGCTTCTCTCATTTTTTTAATAGAGCCAAAATGTTTTAATAATGATTGTTTACGTTTTGGTCCAATACCTTCTATTTCATCTAAAGCTGACTTAAGTGATGTTTTTTGTCGTGTTGATCTATGGAAACTAATTGCAAATCGGTGCACTTCATCTTGAATGCGTTGAAGTAAATAAAACTCTTGAGAATTTTTCTTTAGTGGGATAATTTCTGCTTGCGATCCGTACAATAATTCTGAAGTTTGGTGTTTGTCATTTTTACTTAGACCTGCAATTGGTATATCAAGTCCTAGTTCATTTTCTAATACATCTCTCACTGAAGACATATGACCTTTACCACCATCAACAATAATTAAATCAGGAATTGGCAGTCCTTCTTTTAATACTCTTGTGTATCTTCTTCGTACCGCTTCTTGCATCGACTTGTAATCATCTGGACCTTTTACAGATTTAATTTTATATTTGCGATAGTCCTTTTTACTTGGCTTACCGTCCACAAAAGCAATCATAACAGACACTGGATCCACACCTTGGATATTAGAATTATCAAATGCTTCAATTCTAATCGGAGTTTGAATACCCATAGCCTCTCCTAAGTTCTCAATAGCTTTGATCGTTCTAGATTCATCTTTCGCAATTAATTCGAATTTATTTTTAAGTGAAATGCTGGCATTTTTTATCGCAAGATCCACCATTTCTTTTTTCTGTCCTCTTTTAGGCTGAACCACTTTTGAATCAACAACTGACTCAACTGTTTTAATGTCTAAATTTTTCGGAATATGAATTTCTTTAGGCGTTAAATGTTGATTTAAAGAATAGAATTGTCCAATAAATGTATAGAATTCTTCTTCAGCAGTTTGAATAATGGGTATCATAGATGCTTGTCTTTCAATTAATTTACCTTGTCTAATAAAGAATACTTGAATACACATCCACCCTTTATCAACCGAATAACCAAATATATCTCTCATCGTCATGTCAGCTGACATCATATTCTGTTTATAATTTAACATTTCAATATGTTGTATTAAGTCACGGTATTCTTTCGCTTCTTCAAACTTCAAAGCTTCACTCGCTTGATTCATCTTCACGTTTAAGTCATTGACGATTGTTTTGTCATCACCATTTAGAAAATCAGTAATTTCTTTAATCATCGTTTGATACTCGCTTTGTTCGACTGGATAAACGCAAGGTCCTAAACATTGTCCAATATGATAATACAGACATACTTTATTTGGCATTGTGACACATTTTCTTAACGGATAAATTCTATCTAGTAATTTTTTCGTTTCATGTGCGGCATAAGCATTAGGATATGGTCCGAAGTATTTACCCGAATCTTTTTTTACAGTTCTCGTCACGATAAGTCTAGGGTGTTTTTCTTGTGTAATTTTTATAAATGGATAACTTTTGTCATCTTTTAATAATATATTATAGCGTGGTTGATGTTTTTTGATTAAGTTAAGTTCAAGTAATAAAGATTCTATTTCACTTGAAGTTACGATAAATTCAAAATCTCTAATCTCACCTACGAGTCGAGTTGTCTTTTCATCATGTGCACCTGTGAAATAGCTACGAACTCTGTTTCTTAATCGTTTAGCTTTTCCCACATATATAACCGTTTGTTGTCTATCTTTCATGATGTAACATCCAGGCTCTGTTGGTAAAACTTCAAGTTTTTGCTTAATTTTCTTTTGGTAGTCTTCCACCTTTATCACCTACCTTTTTAAATTCATTATATCAATAAAATTCACATTGACCAAAACATACGTTCTATATAAATATCTATCATCACATAAAAACTGCCTACAAAGTCATATGCTTTGTAGACAGTTTGAATTAATCATAGGTTGTAACGATTAATAATGTTTAGATAATACTTGTTCTAGTTGTTCTTTAGGTTGGAAACCTACTACTTTATCTACAGCTTCGCCATCTTTAAATACGATTAAAGTTGGGATACTCATAACTTCGTATTTAGCTGCTGTTGCTTGGTTTTCATCTACGTCTAATTTAACGATGTTAGCTTTACCTTCAACGTCTTTAGCTAAATCTTCTAATACTGGCGCGATCATTTTACAAGGTCCACACCATGGTGCCCAGAAGTCCACTAAACTAACGCCTTCTTTGATTTGTTCATCGAAATTTGCATCTGTTGCTTTTAATAATGCCATTGGAAAAATCCTCCTTGTTAACTTATGATAATGAGAGTATAGCACGCTTTATTTTGCAATGCATGTTGTTTGCTCAAAGTGTATTGTACTTGATATGAACTATATTAGCAATCACTTAAATTCAGGTTTTCTTTTGTTTATAAATGCATCAATACCTTCTTTTGCATTGTCGCTTTCAATAATATCAACAAAATGTCTTTCTTCAATTTGATCACTTTCTAATGATAAATCTAAATTAGACATTTGCTTGATGACTTTAATAGAGTCTAAAGATTTAGAAGCGATTGTAGTGGCTAATTTTTCAGTAGCCTGTTCTAATGCTTCTTTATCTTCAACTATTTCATTAAATAAATGTTTAACTTCTTCTAAATTGATATTCTCACCAGTTAACGCAGCTTGTAATGCTTTATGTTGTCCTACCATAGCGGATAATCGTCTGACACCACCAAAGCCTGGGAATATACCTAAGTTAATTTCAGGTAATCCTACTTTTGTATCTTTCGTGATTAATCTCATATCACATGCTAAAGCAAGTTCAAAGCCACCGCCTAGACAAACACCATGAATCGAACTAATAACTGGCTTATGACATGTCTTAATCAATCTAAATAATTTAGCACTTGTAGAAGCTAAATCTAATCTTTCATGTTTAGTTAGTTCTGGGAATGATTTAATATCTGCACCTGCAGAGAAACATTTTTCATTACCTTTTATAACGATAACTTTCACATCTTCATCGAAACCTTGTGTTTCAATTACTTCAATAATATTATTTAATACTGCCTCATTTAAAGCATTTACCGGTCCATGATTTAATTGTATATAAAGAACGTGGTTTTCAACATTTGTATTTATCAAGAAAATTCCTCCTTATAAAAATATTAAGTATGCAATACCTGCTATAAATGTTAAAGCAGAAATAACGAGTAATACTTTAGCTAGTTTATACATATCAAAATTATCCAATATGTTTCCTCCTTATTTCAAAGTTACAACAGTAACACCAAATCCACCTTCTGAAGGCATACCTGTACGATATGAATCTACAGAACGATGTTTTTTAAGATGGTCAGCTACACCTTTTTGTAATGCACCTGTACCTTTACCATGAATAATATTCACTGTACCGTAATTAGAAAGTACTGCTTGATCGATATATTGGTCTAATTCTAACATAGCATCTTCATATCGGTAACCTCGTAAATCTAAATCCATTTTTATAGTAGAGCGATTCGTTCTAGGAACAACTTTACTTGGCTGTTGTTTCTTTTTATCTAGTTTTTCTAAATCTTTTACTTCTATTTTCATTTTTAGTATACCCATCTGAACAACTACTTCTTCATCGCTGATCACATCGATAACTTCACCTTTTTGACCATATGATAATACTTTAACGTCATCACCTTTTTCAATTTTATCGTGACGTTCTTTCTTAACATTTTGTTTCAGTGATTGCGATGTATATTGATTATCAAGTCGTTTCTTTCGCTCAATGAGTTCATGCTCTTTTACATTTGCGGCTGAATTATCTCGCATATCTCTTAGTTCTTGAAGGATTGTTTCCGCTTCTTCAGTCTTCTGTTTAACTTCTTGATTGGCTTTATTTCTTGCTTCATCCATCAATTGTGTTTTGAAGTTTTCAAAGCGTTGTAATTCTTGTGTTAATGATTGATGTAAGTCAATAGATTCCTTTTTTAATTTTTCAACTTCAATTCGATCATTTTCGACAGATTTAGCATTTTTCTCAAGTGATTCTATCATGACATTGATTTCTTTTTCATCTTGACCAATCAGTGATTTCGCATGATTGATGAGTTCATTTTTAAGCCCTAATTTTTTAGAGATTTCAAATGCGTTTGAACGTCCTGGTATGCCCATTAATAATTTATAAGTTGGTCTTAATGTTTCAACGTCAAATTCAACACTCGCATTCATCACTTTTTCTCGATTATAACTATATGCTTTAAGTTCAGGATAATGTGTTGTTGCCATGATTAAAGCATCTCTTTCAATCGTATAATCTAAAATACTCATTGCTAATGCTGCACCTTCACTAGGATCAGTTCCTGCTCCTAATTCATCAAATAATATTAATGAATCTTTATCCGCTTGATCAATAATATTGACGATATTTTTCATATGTGATGAAAACGTCGATAACGATTGTTCAATAGATTGTTCGTCACCAATGTCACAAAATACTTTCTTAAATATCGTTATAATTGCGCCATCTAATGTCGGAATTAACAAACCAGATTGTGCCATTAACGTGATTAAACCAACTGTTTTTAAAGTAACGGTCTTACCACCTGTATTAGGACCTGTAATAATAACAGCATTAATGTCTTCTTTAAATTCAATCGTATTGCTGACAACTTCTGATTGATTAATTAATGGATGTCTTGCTTTAGGTAAATATATCGCTCTATCTTCAGATATGATTGGTTTAGTAGCTTTAATAGTTGCACCAAATTTTGCTTTTGCTGTCACAAAGTCTAAATGCCCCATAACTTCAGTGCTTGAAAGTAATTCATAGCCTACTTCGCTAACTTGTTCTGTCAGAATATATAACAATCTATCTTTTTCTTCTTTTTCTTTAGCTTTAACTTGAGCGATTTGATTATGCATTTCAACAATTGCACTCGGTTCAATATATAATGTTTGGCCAGATGCAGATTGATCATGCACGATACCATTAAAATCTTGACGATATTCTGCTTTAACCGGAAGTACATGTCTATCATTTCTAACCGTTACAATTGAATCCGATAATTTCTTCTGATTAGCTGAAGATCTAACCATTTGCTCTAATCTTGATTTAATGCGATCGTTCGTTTTTTTAATTTGATGTCTCAATTCAGCTAATTTCGGACTTGCCGTATCAAACAAATCGTGTTCATCACACTGTTCACTTATTTGATTTAGTAAGTCACTTAAAACTGGCAATTGTGCAACATAACCATCGATATTTGGATAAAGAATTGCTTCATCTTCATCAACAATACTTGCGTAAAATGTTTTAAATCTATTTTGAACTTGAATATTACGTTTAATTTGGTTTAATTCTTCAACGTTTAACAAACTGCCAATTTCTGCACGTCTTACATAGGATTTAATATCTTTTAGCCCTGAATACCCAGGTACTCTATGTTTATTATAAATTTGAGTCATTTCGTCTGTTTCATTTATACTTTGCTGAACTGTTTCAAGTTTATCACTTGGTTTAAGTTCGTTAATAAGGCGTTCAGCAATATCACTTGTCGCATGAGTAGACAATTGTTGAATAATTAAGGGATATTCAAGAACTTTTAATGTTTTCTCATTCATATTATCTTCCCTCTTCTTTTAATACTTTATTTTGTTGATTGGATCCATTTTTTAAATGCTTCACGTGATTTAGCATTAATAACTTGTGATTTTTTAACCCAACCTTTTTGAGCCGTCCCAACACCATATTTCATGAAATCAAAATGATCAATATGATGGGCATCTGTATTGATTGTAATCATTAGGTCAGGATTATTTTTTAATACGTCAGCGCTTAAATCTAATCGTTGTGGATTAGCATTCAGTTCTAATACTGTATTAGTATCTCTTGCCATTTTAATAAGTTCATCAATATTAGGACGGTATCCTTCTCTTCTGCCAATAATTCTACCTGTCGGATGTGCTATATGTCTGACATATTGATTTTCACATGCAGTTCTAAGTCTATTCATAATCTCTTCTTCAGATTGATTGAAACTTTGGTGGATTGCTGCAATCACATAATCTAATTCTTTTAATACTTCATCTGGATAATCTAAACTACCATCTGGTTTAATATCCATTTCTGTACCACTATAAATATCAATTTCTTTATATGATTCATTTAGTTTTTTAATTTTTTCGTTTTGTTCCAATAAACGTTCAATAGATAATCCATTTGCTACTGCTAAACTTCTAGAATGGTCTGTAATACAAATAAATTGATATTGTCGTTCAATTGCCGCTTCAATCATTTCTTCAAGTTTAAATGCACCATCACTATAAGTTGTATGCATATGAATATCACCATTAATATCTTCTAACTGTATGATATCTTGAATATCTTTATCAAATTCTGTACCATCCTCACGCATTGTTGGTGGTATAAATGGCACGTTAAAATGATCATAAATTTCCTTTTCACTTTGATAAGTAATGATGTTACCATTTGCTTCTTCTATACCATACTCACTTACTTTTTCATTTTTTTGTTTAGCAAGTTGTCTAATTTTTATATTATGGTCTTTAGAACCTGTAAAATGTTGCAATGTATGATAGAAAGCTTCTGGTTGAATCAGTCTAAAATCAACACCAATAACATCATCTTCAATTTGTAAATCTAGAGAAACTTTCGTTTGCCCAACAGCAATTTGTTCTTTAATACCTTGAAACTCAAGTAGTGCTTGTTGTACTTTTGTAGGTTCTTCAGTCGAAATAATATAATCTAAGTCTTTGCTCATTTCTTTCATTCTTCTGAAACTACCTGCAACTTGATATTGAATAATGTCTTCAATATTATCTAAAAATTGATTAATCACTTCATGTGCTTTAATCATAGTATTGATTGGATATTTTTCAGGTCGTTGCCCTAACACTTTCGCTTCTTCAAGAAGTTTTTGTTCAGTCTTTTTCGCAAATCCTGGTAATTCAGACACTTGATTATTTTCACACGCTTTGATTAAATCTTCTTTATTTTTTATATCTAATTCTTTATATAATTTCGCAATTTTTTTACTACCTAATCCAGGTATTTTTAATAATGGAATAAGCCCTTCTGGAATTTCTTGTTTTAACTCATCTAAATAACTTTGTGTCCCATTATCTATATATTCATTTATGACATCGCCTACACCTTTACCTATGCCTTTTAATGATGTCACATCTTCAATTTCGTTTAACGTTCTTTCATCTGTTTCTAATGATTGACTTGCTTTTCTGTATGCTGATACTTTAAATGGATTCTCACCTTTAATTTCCATGTATATTGCAATTGTTTCTAACATTTTTACGATATCTTTTTTTGTTAACATGTCTATTCCTCCGTAAAAAAAGTCATAGGTTCTCCCATGACTTTTTTCAATATGAATTCATTTAATTTGAAAGCCATTTTACTAATTGATCAGATAAGAATGGTGTCTTTGTTAATACTGCATTTCCAATAGAAGACTGTTGTAACGCATCTATAAAAGGTGCTACGGGAATTACCGCAACCGCTGCTAAAATGAGAATTACAACTAAATACGCTTCTATAAATCCAAGTACGATACCATAGTACCTTGCATATTTACCACCAAATTCCATTTGATGATAAAAATCAAATACTGTTGCTACAATTTGTAAAATTATTTTAGTAAAAACAAATAAAATGAGAATCGCCATAATATTATAAAATGCATTCTCATTATTAATATTATTAAATATTGCATTCTTACCTTCTGTAGACGCACTCGGATAAGGTAATATTAAATGCAATTGCTTGCTAAATGGTGCGTAACAAATGCTGGCAATCACCAATGAACTAATCGTGCCGATAGAATGTAATGATTGTAATACTAAACTACGTCTATATCCAATGATGACACCTATAATTAAACATAAAAATATAAGTAATGTTATCATTCTAAATGTCCTTTATTTTTTAATTGTTTGATTTCTTCTCTTAACTTTTCATTTTCTTCTTCTAATTTAACATATTCATGCATAACATTAACAGCTGTAAGAACAGATTTACGCGTTGTATCCAAGCCTGCATTTAATTGCCCGAGCGCTTGCAACTTTTCATCTACTCTACCAGCTACATATCGAATATGTGATGGATCGTCTTCACCAATAATTGTATAATGTTGATCATTTATAACCACTGTCACTCTATTTTTATTTTCACTCATTATACTACCCCTGTTCAAATTATAAATGGATTTCTATATATGTAATCATACTATATTATACATGACATAAGTTCATTTGTGTATGAATATCCACCAACTTGATTTGAGAAGATTCGTTTATATCATAAATTTATGCTACTCTATTTATAGAAAAAATTAAAAAGGCAGGACTTAAAAGTGGCAAACATCGTAAAAACAATTGACTCCAATACAATCAATCAACTTATAAAACAATATAATATGGAAACAAAGAACTTACCAACTGGCACTTTAGCCCGCAAAAAAATAAAAAGTACACAAGTCCAAATATACCGTTCAAAAAAAATAATGTTCCAAGGTAAAGATGCAGAACAAGTAGCAAGTGAAGTACTTAAACAAAACATAACGTCATCACCATCTAAAGCAACACCAGCTCCAAAAAAATATGAATTTGATATACATAATACAATTGGTAGTGATGAAGCAGGCAGTGGCGATTATTTTGGCCCACTCACAGTATGTGCAGCATACGTATCTAAACAAAACGCTAAAATATTAAAAGAAATTGGTGTAATGGACTCCAAGTCTTTAACTGATCCTAAAATTGTAGAACTAGCTGAACAAATTATACAAATATGCCCTCATTCTCTAATTGTACTTGATAATCCCAACTACAATACAAAGCAAGCAGAAGGTTGGAGTCAAGTTAAAATGAAAGCAGTCCTTCACAATCAAGCTATTAAAAATGTCATCACACGAATCGACGAACAAGAATTAGAACAAATTGTGATTGACCAGTTTGTACAAGCAAGCACTTATGAACGATACATTATTGGTCAAATGCCACGTAAAGACATTACACACTTTGAAACAAAAGGTGAATCAAAATCTATCGCAATTGCTGCAGCAAGTATTATCGCAAGATATGCATTTGTTAAACACATGGATCAATTAGCAAAATCTTTAAATGTCATTATTCCTAAAGGCGCAAGTAATAAAGTAGATCTAGAAGCAGCAAAAATCGTCCAAAAATATGACATGCAACAGTTAGATAACATTACGAAAACACATTTTAAAAATAGAGATAAAGTATTAGACCTTATTAATCGAAAAAGGAGAAATTAATATGTTGCTTATTACATTCAGTTGGCAAGTCATTCTTGCTCTAATCATTATTTGCTATTTAATTTGGTTTATCGGTAAACAACTGACAAATTCTACAAACAACCGAAAAAAATAATATAAAAACACAGCAATCTGATATGATCCTTCAGATTGCTGTGTTTTTTATTTATATATCTTATGCTCTTAATGTCGCACCATTTTGTTCTAATGCTGTTAAGATTTGCTCATGTACTGCGGAAACTTTATCTTCTGTCAATGTTTCATTAACGTCTAAATAATCTAAGCGAATTGCGACCGATTTCTTGCCTGGTTCCATATGTTCGCCTTCGTAAACGTCAAATACTTCTGCGTTATTTAATATATCTGCACCATTTTCATTGATTGTATGAATAAGTGTAGCTGCCGTAACTTCTGTGTTAACGACAAGTGCAATATCTCTTGAAACTCCTGGGAATTTAGGAATCGCTTCGTATTCAATTTTGCCAACAGGTTGTCCTAAGATTTTTGTGAAGTTTAACTCAAACACATAAGTGCGGTCTAAGTCATTTTCTTTTTCAACTTTCGGATGTAATTCTGCTATTAAACCAACAACTTCATCATTTAATTTAACGTATGCTGTTCTACCTGGATGTAATAAGTTTAATGTCGTCGCTTCATAAGTGAACGTTAAGTTTAATTGTTCTGCAATACGTTCTACAATTCCTTTTACTAAGAAGAAATCAACAGGTTCATCTTTTTGTTGCCATTTATTACCTGTATATTGTCCTGTTAAAATACCACTTAAAAATTCAACTTCTGTTGGTAATTGATCTTTTCCGTTACTATAGAACACTTTACCAAGTTCATATAATGCAACGTTTTTATTCTTACGCGCAACGTTATAACGTGTAGCGTCAACTAATCTAGGTAATAAACTTTGACGTAATACAGCTTGATCTTCACTCATAGGCATCATAAGTTCTACAACTTCTTGTTGTTCTAAAGTATAGTTTTGAGCAACATCTTTACGAACTAATGAATACGTAATCGCTTGATCTAAACCAGCACCTTCAAGAATTTCTTTAACTTTTCGTGTTTTCAATTGGTTATCTGTTAAATAGCCAGCAGTTGCATTATCAAAGTTTGGTAATGTCGAAGGTAATTGATCATATCCGTAAATACGCGCAACCTCTTCGATTAAGTCTGCTTTAATTGAAATATCATTTCTTCTAGATGGCACTTCTACTTTAAAGGCATCTTCAGAGACAATCGTTTCAAATCCTAAACGATTAAATATTGTATTAATTTCATCTGTAGAAAGATCAAAACCGATTAATTGGTTAACATCTTGTGTTGTAATGTCTATCGTACGAGACAATTCTGGTAAAGTACCGTCTGATACAACTTCACTTAACACAGTTCCACCAGCAATATCTTGTAATAATTTTGCTGCTCTATCTAAAGCGTCGAGTACTCTTTCACTCGCAATACCTTTTTCGAATCTGCTTGAAGCTTCACTTCTTAAACCTAATCGTCTTGATGTTTGTCTAACATTTGTAGCATTAAATAATGCACTTTCGATTACGACATTTTGAGTGTTTTCTGTAACTTCTGAGAAATCGCCACCCATGACACCAGCGATTGCAATTGGTTCTTCACCGTTTGTTATAACAAGGTCTGAAGTTAGTAGTTCTCTTTCAACATTATCTAATGTTGTGATTTTTTCATTTTCATGTGCATAACGTGCAACAATTTGATCTGAACCAATTTGATCTTGATCAAACATGTGTAACGGTTGACCATACTCTAAAAGTACGTAGTTCGAAACATCTACCACGTTGTTAATTGGACGGATGCCAGCTTTCATTAATCTAGACTGCATCCATGACGGAGATGGTGCAATTGTTACATTTTTAACAACTCTAGCTGCATAAAATGGAACACCTTCTTGATCTTGAACAGTCACTGATAATGATTGACTAGCTTTCTCTTCAGATTCATCTAAAGAAGTATTTGGGTATTGTATGTCATTGCCATATAATGCACTCACTTCATGCGCAGCACCAAGCATACTTAAACAGTCTGCTCTATTTGGTGTCAAATCAAAGTCTAATACATCGTCATTTAATAGTAATGCTTCTAGTGCATCACTACCAGGTGTTGGTTCGTTTGAGAAGACGTAAATGCCATCTGCATATTTTTTAGGCATCACATTTGGATCAATACCTATTTCTTGTAATGAACAAATCATACCTTCTGATACTTCACCACGTAATTTAGCTCTTTTAATTTTAACGCCACCAGGTAAACGACCACCTACTCTTACAACGATGACATATTGATCTTTATCTACATTTGGTGCACCACAAACGATTTGTACGGGTTCTTCTTCACCGACATCCACTTTACAAATATTCAGTTTATCAGCTTCTGGATGTTTCTCTTTTGAAAGCACATGTCCAACGACTAATTTTTTAATATCGTCTCCATAATGTGTAACACTATCAACTTCAATACCGCTTCTTGTAATTTTCTCAGCTAAATCTTCAGTATTAGCATCTATATTTATATATTCACTTAACCACTCTTTACTTACTAACATTATGCTTCACCACCATCTTCTACAGGCTTAAATTGTTCTAAAAATCTCACGTCATTTGTATAGAAATGTCTAATATCTTCAATTCCATATTTCAACATTGCCATTCTGTCTGGTCCTAAACCAAAAGCAAATCCAGAATATTTATTTGAATCAAAGCCTGCCATTTCTAACACATTTGGATGTACCATTCCTGAACCAAGAACTTCTATCCAACCTGTTTGTTTACAAACGTTACATCCTTTACCTTTACATTTGAAACATGACACATCTACTTCAACTGACGGTTCAGTGAATGGGAAGAAACTTGGTCTTAATCTAATTTCACGATCTTTACCAAATAATTTACGTGCTAATAATTCTAATGTTCCTTTTAAGTCACTCATCTTGATATTTTCAGCTACGACTAAACCTTCAATTTGCGTAAATTGATGACTGTGCGTCGCATCATCAGAGTCTCTACGGTAAACTTTACCTGGACAGATAATTTTAACTGGTCCAACACCATTACGTTTTTCTAAAGTTCTCGCTTGTACAGGAGATGTATGTGTACGCATTAAGATTTCTTCTGAAATATAAAAAGTATCTTGCATATCACGTGCTGGATGAGACTTTGGTAAATTAAGTGCTTCAAAGTTATAATAGTCAGATTCTACTTCATATCCTTCAACGATTTCATAACCTAAACCAATAAATAAATCTTCTAAATCTTCATTGATTTTAGTTAATGGATGTTTCGCACCTAAACTTACTTTTCTACCAGGCAACGTTACATCGATTGTTTCATTCTCTAATTGTTGGTTTAATGCTTCCTCTTCTAAAAGTACTTGTTTAGCTTCGATTTCTTTCTCAACAGCTTTACGTACTTCGTTCACAAGTTGACCAAATTCTGGTCTTTCTTCTTTAGGTAATTCTTTCATTTCTTTCATAAGGCCCGTAATCACGCCTTTTTTACCTAAATAATTTACTTTCACGTCTTGTAATGATCTTTCTGCTTTTGCTTCATTAATTCTTACAAGCGCATCTTGTCTTAATTCAGATAACTTTTCTCGTAATGACATATATATCCTCCTATTTTGGTCGAAAAAAAGACTCCGCCTCCTCAAATATAGAGGGACGAAGTCTTCCGTGGTACCACCCAAATTTATACATAGTTATGCATACACTTATATGTTGATAACGGATCTACATTCCGACTTAAATTTCTTTAAGTAGCTAAAAAGATGAAAAAAATTAAGTTACAACATAGGATTTTTCAGTCTCGAATCCATTCCCTTGTCATGTGTAAACATTAATTTACGTCCTTTTGTAAGCTCATATTGATTATGAAATCATTATATTAAATATTATATAATTGGTCAACCTTTCAAATGATAAAGCAAGATACCACAAGATACAGCTACATTTAAACTTTCAGCTTTGCCATATAGTGGTATATGAAGATTCTTAGTCGTTTGTTCAAGTATCTCTGGATCAACGCCTGCACCTTCATTCCCCATAATTAACGCAAAGTTTGAATGACTTTTGACTTCTCGATATTCTATTGCATTTTGAAGACTTGTACCATAAGTTTCGCCATCAAATTGTTCCATAAATTCAAATATATCTTGCTCAACAACTGGTAAATGAAAGACACTACCTTGTGAAGCACGTAATACTTTATCTTGATACGGGTCTGCACTACCTTTTGAATAAATAACAGCGTCCATACCTGCAGCGTCAGCGTTACGAATCAACGCGCCCATATTACCCGGATCTTGTACTCTATCTAATACAAGGACTTGTTTAAAATTACTCGTTTCGTATGTAGGCATTTCAACAACCGCAAATATACCTTGAGGTGTCGTTGTGTCAGATAATGATTCTGCTACTTTAAAATTAATGACATATGCTTCCTTTGCATATTCAACAATTTTCTCATCAACTCTTGCATAATCTACTGCTAATAACGAAACGATAGTCAGTTGACTATGATAAGCTTCTTCGATTAAATGAAAACCTTCAATAAGAAATTGCCCTTGTTTAACTCGTTCTTTTTTCTTTTTTAATTTATTCATTTGTTTAATTTTATTATTTTGAACTGAAGTAATTTCTTCCATAGTAACGCCTCATCTTCTCATTATGATATAAAAATATTATATACGAAAAAAGACTGTCAACAAAGTCAAAGACATTGATGACAGTCTTAAGCACCTTAGTTTAGGTGTTTAAATATTAATTATTATTTAGAAACGACTTCTTTACCTTTGTATGATCCACATGCTTTACATACACGGTGAGATAATTTCATTTCTCCACAGTTTGAACATTCTACCATACCTGGTACTGAGATTTTGAAATGCGTACGACGTTTTCTTTTAGCTGTTTTTGAAGTTCTTCTAGCTGGAACTGCCATGTCTTATTCCTCCTTAAATTTTATAAACACTTTTCCGATTATTTTTCGTCATCGAAGAATTGTTGTAATTTTTGAAGTCTTGGATCAACTTTCTTTTCAGTTTCTTGTTCTGAATCTTCGGTTGACTCAATTTGATCTTCGCCAATAACTTCCCAACCATCGCCTGCCATTGAAATATCTTCGCTACCTTCAGAGAATACTTGTAACGGTTTCTCTAAAATAACAAGTTCTTCAATGATTGGTAATAAATTAATCATGCCGCCTTCGAGTTTATGTCTCAATTCGTCATCATCATTATTACTTTCACTAAATTCATCTAGCTCAAATATTTCTACTGATGTAGTATCAAATGGTAGCTCTACTGGCTTTAAAGTACGGGCACATGGTAACGTCAATACACCATTAATGTCAAGATTGACAATTATCTCATGCATTCGCACTTGAACGTCTCCTGTTACTTTTATTGGAGATATATCGATAAGTTCATCTACCCTATCAATAAGGTATTTCATATCGATTTCTTTATCAAAAGTAAATGGTTCGTTTTGGTATTTTTTAAGTTGTGTTATTGACCACTTCATCTGGGTTCACCTCTTACAAACACAAAAATTATTGTAACCTTAACGACAATGTTTGTCAAGATTTTTTCTTAACATTCATTATCTGATACAATACTTATGATGAAGTGAAATGGGAGGAAATGCAAATGAAAAGTGTTGCTTTAATAACAGAATATAATCCATTTCATAATGGGCATGTATATCACGCAGAATCTTCTAGAAAATTAACCGAAAGTGATATTGCTATTTCTATTATGAGTGGTTCTTTTACAATGCGTGGAGAACCAGCAATTTTAAGTAAGTTTAAGCGTGCCGAAATGGCCATTCAATATGTAGATTTAGTCATTGAATTGCCTCTTGTATATGCCATATCATCTGGTGATTTATTTGCTAAAGGCAGTGTTCAAATAGCAGAACAACTTGGATGTGACACATTATCATTCGGAAGCGAATCTGGAAATATTGACGATATTAAACATGTCATTAAAGAAATAGAACAAGTATCTAAAAGTGAAAAATACAAACAAATGCTGAAAGAAGGAAAATCACACCCGAGAATCATTTCAGAATTAATACCTCATAATCAAATGCTTAAAGGTTCAAATAATTTACTCGCAATTGAATATGTGAAACATATTATGCAACATAACTTAGCAATAGAACCAACAACGATTCAAAGAAAAGATAATATGTATTTAGATGCTCATTTAAACGAAACAACACACATTTCAAGTGCAACTTCTATACGTAACGCCTATTTCAGAAAGGACGATACATATCAATTAAGTTTACCGACAACAAGTTCAAATATATTAAAGCACGCTCATGCAGTTAACTGGGATCACTTTTTCCCATTATTAAAATGGACAATATTAAGAGCTACCCACGAGGAATTGCGAGACATATATATGATGACTGAAGGATTAGAATATAAAGTTAAAAAAGAAATTAAAGATAGTACGAACTTTGAAATATTTGTCCAAAAGCTCAAATCTAAGCGATATACATGGACACGAATACAACGCTTGTTAACCGCCATTTTGTTAAACGTTACGAACGAACAAGTTTCTGAATATAATCCAACTGCCATACGTGTACTTGCAATGACTAAAAAAGGACAAGCATATTTAAAATCTATTAAAGAATCATGTCCATTACCTATCGTTACAAATGTTAATAAACAAACAGCTACTCACTTCACTAATGAAATTAAAGCAACAGATTTATATCAATATATTTCAGGTGATTCTGATACTGATTTTAATAAACCAGTCATAATAAAAAACGCATGACATATGCATGCGTTTTTTATTATGACTCTTTATTTTTAATTTTTTCTTTCAATGCTTTATTCACATTTTCAGGAACAAATTCCGAAATATCGCCGTCAAATTGTGCAACTTCTTTCACAACACTTGAACTTATAAATGAATAGTTATTATTTGTCATCATATATAATGTTTCAATGTCGTCATCTAATTTTTTATTCATAGATGTCAATTGCATTTCATACTCAAAGTCGCTAACAGCTCTTAATCCTCTTACAATCGTGTTAGCATTTATTTCTTTACAAAAGTCTACAAGTAAACCGTGAAATGAATGAACCACTATGTTTGGTACATCTTGTACCGCTTCTTTAATTAATTCAACACGCTCTTCAGTACTAAATAAGCCTTTTTTAGAACTATTTTTCAATACAGAAACATGGATCTCATCAAATATTTTAGCACTACGCTTAATAATATCAATATGTCCTAATGTTATTGGATCAAAGCTACCTGGAACAACTGCTATTCTCTTAGTCATTGTCTTCTCCTTTTGTTAGCAACATAACATGCGTCAGTCCATATTCATACTTTTTAAGAACTTTGAACGCACCCGTATCTATGTCTTCACTTTTATCAAATTCGCAAATTATTGTACCATTTACATTTAATAAGTCAAACGCTTGAATTTTTTCTAATGATTGATCTATAAGCGATTTTCTATATGGTGGATCTAGAAATATATAATCAAACTTAATATCGCGTTTATTTAAAGCTTTTAACGCTCTAATTGCATCATTTTTATATACTTCGTATTGAGTTTCAGGTATATGTAATGTGTTTAAATTTTCTTTTATCATTTTAGTTGCTTTGAAATTACCGTCCACAAAAATCACTTTATCTAAACCTCTAGACAATCCTTCGATACCAAGTCCTCCGCTACCGGCAAACAAATCTAACCCAATACCTTCTAATTCTTGAAGGCCATTAAAGATATTCTCTTTCACTTTATCTGTTGTCGGTCTCGTTGATTGACCATCTATTGTTTTTATATGAAGTCTCTTGTATTTTCCACCTATTACTCTCAATGTTAATCATCACTTTCTTTATTATTAATTATTATTTATACTTATCCATATAATATTTAAATGAAAACGAGGTTTATAAAAATGAAACAATCATTTATCGTCATCGGTCATGGTCTAACTGATTTATTTGAATTTCAAACATTAATCGAATATAACCATGAACGTATTTCCGACATTATTATGTTACATACACCATTATCTAAGGAGAAACTATCTTCAGCTTGTATCATTATGAAGCCTACTAAAGGTCAACATTTTCAAGCGATTTACATGATAATGGAAGGTATTAAATATCCATACCCTGATTCAAATAAGAAATTCGATTTAATCAATGAATGGGCTAATGCATATCATATACAAGTTAAAGGTCTTGATGTTAAATCACGTGCTGATTTCGCTGAAGATGAACTTTACTTCGCCTATTTAAAAGGTGTATTAAGACTTGAAAGATATTTACCACCGCTTCAATAGTTAAAAGTTTAAATACTCTTTTTTGTCCGTATTTGAATTAGAGTAATCTCTTTTAACATATTTAAATGGTGAAACTTTTACATCTTTAACATATTTTAGTTTCATTAAATGTTGAACAGTATCGTCTATTTTATCTTCATTTGTATATAACATGACGTATTGTTCTTTTCTATGTGCAAAGTATATATTACCAAACTTGCGTAATTGTCGTTCGTGTTTCATATTCTTTAAATATACGACAATACTGATTCGTTCTACTAATTCCATCAAAATAACCTCCTAACGCTTTTTATTTTTATATTAGCACTTTCTATAAAATGATGAAAGAAGATAACTTCAAGCGTATGTGACTTGCTTTCTTATCTTAAATCAATTTGATAGAATATATATAAGTCTTTATTTGCATTTCGAAAGGATAGGATAACATGTCAAAAATTAATTTATTGAAAACAACAGGTCTTATCGGAGGCATTGTTGCGGGTTCTTGGATTGTGACAAAAGCAACATCAAACGTTAAACCACGTACGATTAAACCATTCTTTACACAACCAGCTCCTTATGTATTCGCTCATCGTGGAGGCATGGCGTTAAGACCAGAACATACACGCTTAGCTTTTGATCATGCACTCAAATACGAAGTAACTGGATTTGAAGTAGACGTTCGACTTACTAAAGATGAAGTACTTGTCGTAACACATGATGACACTGTTGATCGTACAAGTAACGGTTCAGGCTATGTAGGTGATCATACATTAGAAGAACTTCGCCAATTAGATTTCGGATACCACTTCAAAGATATTAATAACGAGCACCCTTATAGAGGAGATGCAAAAGCTAAAATCGTCACTTTAAAAGAGTTATTAACTGAATATCCAGATGTCTTAGTAAATATAGATATTAAAGACCACCCTGAGTCATATAGTGGTAGTTTAGCACCATCACACTTATATCGTTTAATTACAGACCTTAAAGCTGAAGACCGTGTTAATATTACAAGTTTCTATGATGAACAAATTGATCGCTTTAATTTATATGCTCAAGATTCCATTGCATTAGGTACAGGTCAAAGCGAAGTGGCTAAAGCGTTCTTAGCTTACCAATCAGGATATGGTCATACGTATCAACCTAAATCTGATACATTCCAAATACCAACACAAGCTAAAGGCCTTCCTTTAGACTCAGAAGGTTTCATTCAATTTTTAACATCACTCAATATATCTGTTGCTTATTGGGTTGTAAATCAAATCGATACAATGGATGATTTAATCCAAAAAGGCGCGCATACGATTGTAACTGATCGCCCAGATACTGCACACTTCTTAATAAAAAAACAATACTAATTTAAAAAGCTTTCCATCTGTCAAATGACAAATGGAAAGCTTTTTTTATGTTATGTTGAACATCCACAAGAACCACCAGTAGAACAACCGCCACCATGTGACTCACTACTAAAGAATGGATTACCCGTATCCACTTTAACATTGCTAGAAACTGAATAAGAAACAATGCTAATCACTTCATCTAATAAATCTTGAAGCGCAGTTTCTTTAGTCTTAAATTCAGAAACAACTGGATGCATTTCATATGCTCTCTTTTGTTGTCTTGTTTCTTTCATGACCCTACTGTAATCAGGATGATATCTACCAAATCTTAAACAATCATCATAATGTGATTTTATTTGATCAAATTTTTGTCTTAATATTTTAACTTCAAAATTTGTTTCAAGTTGATGTTTTGCTTCGATATATTCTTGATAAATATATGAATCTTTAATACATGCGCTTAGTTCATCTGATTGATCAAGTATATCAACTGTTTCTGCAGTAAACATAATATGATTCCCCCTTATTCTTTATTTTCTTTGAAAACAAGTGAATAGTATTCGCGAGAATTACCAGCACCAAATTCATCATATTGACTACCTAATAACTTTTCTCTATACGTGTTGTTGTTTAACCAGCTATTGATTAATGTTGGTACATCATAGAAATTGTAAGCTAAATTTTGGTTAATGGACTCATATTCAATTTTTTGATTATTGATATGTTTTGTGATGCCGTCTTCTAGGGATTTAACTGCCTCTTCTTCATCGATATCATCTTCAATTAAATCTGCTTCCATTTGTGTTATATACGTAAGTTGATCATTAATCTGTAATGGTTTGACATCTTTCATTTCTCTAATTTCATTAACGATTTCAAGAAGTGATAAATCTTTATTTATATGAGCTTGAAAGTCTTGTTTGTCTGTTCTCTTAAGTTTGTGCTCTTTATCACCTTTTATTTTAGACATTGAAAAAGGTGCGTTTTCAATGACAACATCTGAATCCATAAACTGTACGCCCATCACTTCATTTGTTTCACTATCAATTAAGACTTGTGTATAAACATTACCATATTTAATCAATAATTGTGTCTTGATATCACGTTCAGATAATTCTAATTGATATTTACCATATGTACTTTCAACAACTGGTTCCATATCTATATTTGTACCATTAAAAAGCTTTGTTGCATCTTGTTTCATTTTAATTGGTGAAACATTCACTTTATTTCCTGTAGCAAATACTGAAGAGACTTTATCATTTTTAGTAGATATTAAATAATAATGCTCTTTATTTTTAAAGACATAATTCTTTCTACCGTGCTCTGCCTTATATACCCTATCTGGTTGTCCTAAATCATTTATGACTTCTTTAATATTTTTATAGACATATGTACCTACGCCTTCTTTCAACTTTGCATTGCCAGTTGATTTTTCAGCTTGTTGCTCATAATAATTCTCATTTGCTTTATCATGAGAGTAGTTAGGATTCTTTAAAACATCAAATTCTAATTTAGGTGAATAGAATAAATAAAAGAGTACAATGATTAAAATAGTTATTGCTACAACTTTTATGATAATATTTTTCAACTATTTACCTCCTCATTTATTCCTATATTCAATTATATCATTTTACAGGAAAACATTTACCTAAATCAATCGAAATGTTGTCATATTTGTTAAATATAAATGTACATTGCAACATTGGCGCTTTTATCATAAAATAAACTTAAAGGTACTTAGAGGGAGGAAAAATACATGGTATTTGATAATACAGGTCTTGAAAAGGTTATCATTGAACAAGAGCTATTAAAAGATGTTATGAATAAACATGGTTTTATTGCTGGAGGACATTGGGATTATGAGCGTATTACTTATGATTTTAAATATGAAATAAGTGAAGGCGTCTATTACCTAAGAATTCCAGGTTATGCACTTAAAGGGGACATTGGTGCCAATAACGCAACAATTCAATTAATGGATCCATATCTCGGTAAACACTACTATCCAACAGGTGTAGAATACGGAGATGATGAAGTTTACCCAGATAACTTAGTTGCACATTGTAACTTATTAATTGAACGTATCACATCAGATATTAATGCATTAAATACATTAGGTGCGCATTAATTAAAATAATACTAACAGAGTAGAGACGTGATATTTCACGTCTCTTTATTTATATATAAATGAGCAAAGAGGTCATCATTATGAAAAAATGGATAAACAAACGAAACATAAGCATATTTATCATTATAGTTTTATCTATTCTATTTATTTATTTCATTTTACCGATATCAATACCTTTAATAACAGCACTTGTTATCGCATTAGCACTCAATCCGCTCGTTAATAAACTTACACATAAAATTAAAAGCCGGAAATGGAGCGTAACGATTATTTATACGTTACTCCTTACGATAACAGGATTTGTTATATTTTTATTTTTAACAAAATTAATAGACCAGATTGTACTATTTATTAAAGATTTACCTAATAAAATTAATATACTCATCACTGTAATTGAACAATATAACGACAAAATGAAAGCTATTTTACCGGATGAAATGGCAGTTACTATCAACAAAGAACTGCAGAACTTTGTTGCTTCATTAAGAGATTCAATTGCAAATTATTTAAGCGTTGAAAATATAACAGAAGTTGTGTCTTCTTTACCAGGTTTCATTATTAGTGTTGTTGTGTTTCTTGTAGCATTGTTCTTATTTATGCTAGAAATACCAAATATTCATAAATTTATTAAACAACATCTATATCCATCGACTTATCATGAAGTTTATAAAATATACAATAAAATAGGTCATTCTATTATTGGTATGATATCTGCTACAGTTGTATTAAGCTTTATTACTTGGTTATTTACTTACGTCGGTCTACTAATCATTGGTGTAGATTCAGCGTTTATTATCAGTTTATTTATATGGTTCATAGATATCTTACCGATTATTGGCGCAACAGGTTTTACAATTCCGTGGGCAATTTATGCTTACATAGTTGGAGATCCGACGCTCGGTATTCAGCTGATTATACTATCTGTTATATTACTCGTTCAAAGAAAAATATTAGAACCTAAAATATTCGGTACAGGTGTCGGTTTATCTCCATTACCTACTTTAATATCCATGTTTATCGGTTTAAAATTACTAGGCTTTATTGGATTCTTTATCGGACCATTATTCTTAATCGTTATCAAAACGATACTAGAATCTGGTCTTATAAAAACAGACTTTAAAATATAATATATGCAAAAAACCTCTCAATCCGTTTATAAACGGATTGAGAGGTTTTAATTTAATGTCCTAAAATTGCTTTTATCATAGATGTTGTATCGCCACCATGATAGAACACATATAATAATAAATAAACGGCAACACCTGTAATAGCTGTACAGAACCAAATAATAGATGTTACTGGCCCAAATTTACGGTGTCTATCCAGTTTGTTCGTCCAACCTAAATAAATCGTATAAATCCCCATCACAGCCCCGACAGTCGCTAGTGTTATATGGAAAATCAAGAAAATTGTATAATAAATTTTGATATTATCCGGTCCACCAAATGAAGTATTTCCAATAAATACTGTTCTACTAGCATAAATGGTAAAGAATACGACTGCAGAAACTGCAGCAGATATCATAAATTTTTTATGTGTTTCAATTTTTCGTTGTGCAATAAAGTACCATCCGATAGCAACTAAAATTGCGCTTAATACGATGAAAGTTGTACTTATTGTCGGTAAAATTGGTAAATTCATTTTCATACATCCTATCTAAATTGATTATATAATGCTTTTTGCTCTTGTAATTTTCTCAAGCTATCTTCAGTGATTTGCTTTTCATTTTTTCTCTCATATCTAAACCATCTCATGAAAATGATATATAAATAAATACCAAACACGATTTCTTGCATAACTTTCATGATGACGCCACCTGTTTGCTGATCTTCTAATGGCGTGAAATTCGTGAAGTATTCTGGACCAGATAATCCTGTTCCTTGGACTACTGTATTTAACGTATCAGCTGGTACACATAAAGTCATCGCACCAAGCCATGCTTTACCTGACGTGTATGTTTCATACATTGCAGTTCCACTAAATATGATAAGTCCACATGAAGGTGTTAACAGCACACCGATAAAGAAGATATATAAGATTTTCTTAATGTTACTCATGTGCAGTTCTTCAGGAATATGTTTGTTAAATATTGGATGCCACATAAACCATGCACTTATGAATAAAATAATCGTATATAACTCATGCAAAACTAGATCTTGTTTTAATGTATCTAACACAAGTGGTATATGATATACAGAGAATAAACCGTTAAAAAGAAAAATTGCTAATATCGGCTTTGTAAATAATTTAACAATCTTATTAATTACAGGTAGTTCTTCCACATATTTGATGATGTATTCTGGGATAGCAAAATACAGCAAGGGAACTACAATTAAAAATAATAAAGCCATTTGCAACATATGGAAACTAAATATGATATGTGAAAGCAGATCAATAGGTCCACCTTCTAAAAAGTATATCGTTAACATTAAGATAACGAAAAGTGTCGCTTCACCTTTTCTTAAAGGTCTTCCACCCGGTATATCTTTATACCATTTTCCACAAATCAAAAAGTATAAGATAATTACACATAATACGCCTACAAAGAAGAATGGCGTCCAGTTTGCCCAAAAACCGAATATAGATATTGAGGTTAAGTTACCCATCTCTTTACACTTCCCCACTTAGTCATTACTTTTATTATAAAATTTAATGAACCGTTAAACAACCCAACAATGTAAATAGTTATGACAATGATATGACCAAATAAAAAGACTCGAGAACTTATATAACAAAGTTCTCGAGTCTTTTATAAATTATTTTGTTTTTACGAATAATGGATCACCTAACCATACGATGTAAATAAATGTTACAACGAACGATAATCCGAAGAATACACCCGTAATCATAAATAATTTTGATATACCATGCTTTTCAGCTTTCATATGCATGAAATAATAGAATTGTAATACAACTTGTAGTACTGCTAATCCTAAAATAACCGGTATAACGAACTCTTTAGGAAGTTCAGCAGCAACTAATGCGAAAGCAATAAAAGTAACAAAAATCATAATAGCGAAGTTTGTAACTTGCATACGCATTTCTTTTGTACTTTTACGCTTCTTATAATCTCTAAGTGCTTGTGCGTCATGATTTAATTGTTGACTCATATTATCCTAACGCTCCCATCAAGTATACTACTGTAAAGATAAACACCCATACAACGTCAATGAAGTGCCAATATAAAGCAGCAGTATTAAATTTATGTGCATTATAAATACTTAATCCTCTAGCTCTATTACGGAAGATGAGTAATGTTAACCATACTAAACCTATAAGTACGTGGAATCCGTGTGTTCCTACTAAGAAGTAGAAGGCACTACCGAATGCACTTGAACGGAATGTATGACCTTGATGTACATACTCAACGAATTCATAAATTTCTAATCCTAAGAATCCTAATCCTAACAATATTGTAATACCAATCCAAAGGAATAATCCTTTAGCATTGAAATTACGCATATGATATAAAGCATAAACACTTGTTAGAGATGATGTTAATAATAACATCGTCATTACGAACGCTAATGGTAAATGGAATAAATCTTTAGCTAATAAATGATCTTCACTTGGTACAGCATCTTTTAGTGCTAAGTAAGTAGCGAATAGTGATGCGAATAATGCAACCTCTCCACCTAAGAACACCCAAAATCCTACGAGTTTGTTCTTACCTTCCATAGATGCTGTTTCAGGATGGTTTGGCCAATTGTCAGCTGTAAATTTTGCTTCTTCATGTGACATTAACGCTCACCCCTTTCATACTCTAATAACTCTTCTTTAGAAATATGATGACCGTGATCATCTTTAAGTGATCTTACAATCATACTTCCTGCAGTAATACCTAAACCAAGAATCAATACGTATACTGCCCATGGTTTTTCATGTAAATCTTTAACTGCATCTAAAGCCCATTCTTTACCATCTGCAAAGTATAAAGCACCGAATGCAGCTACGAATAAACCGAATGCTTGCATAAATGGAATAAATGAATTATTAGGCATATGAATCTCATCTAAAGATTCAGCTGGAAGAATTTTTCCGTCACCTTGAGTTTTTTCAATCCATAATGCATCTAATCCACGAACTAATGGTGTTTGTGCAAAGTTATAATGAGGTGTTGGTACTGGTAACGCCCATTCTAATGTACGACCGTCTCCCCAAGCATCTTTTCCAACTTTTTCACCTTTAGCTAATGTCATGATTACATTGATTACTTCAGTAATAACAGCTACTGCCATGAATAGCGCACCAATTGTTGATACTAAGTTTGGTATGTCATACCCTTGACCAGGTAAGTATGTAAATACTCGACGTGGCATACCCCATAGTCCTAAGAAATGTTGAATTAAGAATGTTAAATGGAAACCAATAAAGAATAACCAGAATGTTACTTTACCTAATTTTTCACTTAACATTTTACCAGCTATTAGCGGGAACCAATAATGTAAACCAGCTAATAATGCGAATACTACACCACCAACAATTACGTAGTGGAAGTGAGCAACGATAAAGTATGAGTCATGTAATTGATAGTCAGCTGGTGCTGATGCTTGCATGACACCTGTTACCCCACCCATAACGAATGATGGAATAAAGAATAACGCATATAACATAGGTGTTGTGAATTCAACGCTACCGCCCCATACAGTCAGCAACCAGTTGAATATTTTAACACCGGTTGGAACAGCAATTGCCATTGTTGCAACAGCGAATATAGCGTTAGCTACTGGACCTAAACCTACAGTGAACATGTGGTGAGCCCAAACCATGAATCCTAAGAAACCGATTAATACTGTAGCGAATACCATCGCTGAATAACCGAATAAACGTTTTCTAGCAAATACAGGTATAATTTCAGAGAATATACCAAACGCTGGTAATACTAAAATGTAAACTTCTGGGTGTCCAAAGATCCAGAATAAATGTTCCCAAATAATTGTGTTACCACCTTGAGATGCAACAAAGAATGATGTACCAAACATTCTATCGAATATTAATAAGAAAATACCGATAGTTAATGGTGGGAATGCAAATACGATTAATGTAGAAGCAACAAATGTTGTCCAAGTCATTAATGGCATACGCATATACGTCATACCAGGTGCTCTCATGTTAACGATTGTAGCTACAAAGTTAATACCAGCAATTAATGTACCAGCACCAGAGATTTGTAACCCTAGAGCATAGAAGTTAATACCATGCCCTGCAGATTCTAAAGATAAACTTGCATAAGATGTCCAACCTGCGTTAGGTGCTCCACCTAAAATCCATGATAAGTTTAAGAATATTCCACCGAAGAAGAATAACCAGAAACCTAATGCATTTAAGAATGGAAATGCAACATCTCGTGCACCAATTTGTAACGGAACAACTGCGTTCATATAACCGAATAGTAAAGGCATTGCGGCTAAGAATATCATTGTTGTACCATGCATTGTGATAATTTCATTAAACAGTCCAGCTGTAACAAAGTCGTTTTCTGGAACTGCTAACTGGATACGAATTAACATTGCTTCGATACCACCGATAGCAAAGAATAATCCCCCAGCAATTAAATACAAAATAGCAATTTTTTTGTGGTCGACTGTTGTTAAATAGTCCCAAATAGTCGATCCAAACCCCTTTTTACTTTGAGTAGACACTAGAGTAACCTCCCTTTCAATTCTTACTTATCAACTTTTCTTTCCATTAAGTAGGCAGATAAAGCGTCAATGTCTTCATCAGAAACTTTATATTGACCAGTCATCTTATTACCAGGTTTAACGCTTTCTGGGTCTTTAATCCATTTTTTAAGATTTTCTTCATCATGTTTTAAGTATCCTGCAATTAAATCACGATCACCAAAGTTAGTTAAGTTAGGGCCTTTAGCGCCATCTCCAGTTGGTGTAACAGCGTGACATCCTGCACATGATTTGTTAAATACCTTTTCACCCTCTTTAGCTTGGCTAGAAGTAGCGGCTACAGGTTTTTTAACGTCTTTCATATCTTTAACCCATTTATCAAAATCATCTTGTGGTAGGGCTTTCACTTTAAAGTCCATTAAAGCATGTGATGGTCCACATAACTCAGCACACTTACCATAGAATAGATTTTTGACTTCTTTAGCTCTTTTATCATCGAATTTTAAGTAGAATTTATTAATACCTTCTACGTTAGTATCCAATTTTCCTCCAACTGCTGGTACCCAGAATGAGTGTTTAACATCAGCTGAGTGTAATCTGAAGTAAACTTTCTTATCTGTTGGTACAACCAGTTCTTGGCTGGTAACAATTTTTTCATTTGGATAACTAAACTCCCACCAATAAAGGTTAGCAGTTACATCAATAACAAGTTCTTTACTTTTACCTTTTTCATCTACTTTGTCGATTGCTTTCGTATCTCCAAGTGAGAACGTAAGCATTACAGTAGGAATTGCTAGAATAATAAGTAAAATGATTGGGATGATTGTCCAAACCAATTCTAATTTATGATTTCCTTCAACGTCTTTAGGTACATAATCTTCACCTAATTTTTTACGACGGAATTTAATCATTGCAAATAAGAATATAACAACAACTACAATAATAACTAGCAACATAATGCCTATTGAAAGCATTAGTAAAAAGAATTGTTTATCAGCAACTTCACCAGCTGGGTGAAGTACTGATAAATGTTTTTGTCCACAACCTGCTAATACAAACAGCAAAGTAGCAAGCAAACCGAACATTTTCGTGTTTTTTAAACGTGTCTTCATTCGTTTAACCCCTCTTTCATGCATTCATTCATAATTAATTATATTAATTGTATAACAGTTACGATAACTGTCATGACAAAGAAAATAACAAGATAATTTAAAGAAAAAACAAACATACTCGTAGCCCATTTTGATTTGTTTATTTCTTTTTTAAATCCATATAAAGCTAATAACATCCATGCTAAGTTGAGCAGTGTTGCAATAACGATAAACACTGTACCAAGTTGCGTCATTAAGAACGGTATCGGTAATAATAGAACTACCCAAAACAACATACTTAAACGCGTTCTATTGAAGCTTTTAACTGACGGTAACATTGGTATATTAGCTAAGGCATATTCATCTTTACGACGATAAGCTAAAGCATAAAAATGAGCAGGTTGCCATGCAAATAACACTAAAAATAGTGTCCATGCTAATGGGCTTAATGATGGATCAATACTCGCCCAACCGATTAACGGCGGTATTGCACCTGGAAAACTTCCTACAACTGTATTCCAAACGGTATGTCTTTTTGACCATATTGAGTACAGTACTACATATCCAAATATACCAAGTAATCCAATTATGCCAGTTGGAATATTTATCATGAATAATAAAATTTCACCCACAACCATTAATCCGAAACTTAATTGTATTAAGTGGCGATTACTAATACGTCCATTTACTGTAGGTCTCTTTTGTTTTGAAGGCATGATAGAATCGATATCTTGATCGTAATAATTATTTATAGCACATGCTCCGCCCATAATTAGGGTTGATCCTACCATCATTAATAGAACAACCGGTAAACTGTGGAAGAAGTTAAATCCACCAAATACTATTGCAAGCCACGCACCCGCAAATGTTGGGATCAGATTTCCTTGAACAAGACCCATTTTAATGATGGCTTTAATTTCATACAAAGTGAGACGTCCAGTTTCTATTTCTTTCTCAGAAGTCACACTATATTGATTTTGTTGCAATTTTGTCCCTCCTTCCATTATCTTTCACATATAACTCAATGATATATGAAAATTGTCACATAATCTATACATTTTTGAAACAAAATTTTGACATTTTATTACTTATCCTTTGTTCGCATAAAAAGTCATTATTGTGTAACATTTACAATGTACATTCATTGTTATACTATAGATATTAGTGTTTAAATTAGAATCGTATTAAAGTAAGAATAATTGTTAATACGTTGTTCTCTTAAATTCTATCATATTTTGACATATAAATAAGGTTTATTTTAGAATAAAACTCATTTTATAGTACTATAAATATCAATTTTAATTTTACTTGAGGTGTTCGAATTGTTTAGTGATAAATTTTTAAAATGGCTATCTACTATAGCGACAATTGTGATGCTCTTTGTCCAATTAGGTGGCGCATTAGTTACTAAGACTGGTTCCGCTGATGGTTGCGGAAACTCTTGGCCATTATGTCATGGCTCTGTTATACCTGCAGATTGGCCAGTTGAAACGATTATAGAATTAGCCCATAGAGGCGTATCTGGATTAGCACTTATTCTTGTTTGTTTACTTACTTATATAAGTTGGGTCAAACTTGGTCATATTAGAGAAGTTAAACCACTTTGTATTACGAGCATTGCATTTATTTTTGCACAAGCTTTAATTGGAGCAGCTGCTGTAATTTGGCAACAAAATGATTTTATTTTATCTCTACATTTCGGAATATCACTTATTAGCTTCGCATCAGTTTTATTGTTAACATTAATTATTTATGAAGTTGATCAAAAATTCGAAGCTACAAGCTTAATAATAGATAAACATTTAAAGGTACACACTTATGCTGTTACATTATTTATATATTTTGTGATTTATTCAGGCGCACTTGTAAGACATGCAGATGCAAGTTTAGCATGTTTAAGTTGGCCATTATGTAGAAACGGTGAAGTCGGACTACCTCAAAACTTTTATGAATGGGTTCAAATGTCTCATAGAACTTTAGCTTTCATCATATTTATTTGGATATTATATATATTCATTCATGCATTCAAAAATTATACACAATACCGCGTTATTAAATACGGTTGGACATTAGCTTTTGTACTAGTTTGTTTACAAGTAACAACAGGTGCTTTATCAGTTATCACACGTGTTAATTTATTTATCGCACTCTTCCACGCATTATTTATAACAATGTTATTTGGATTATTGTGTTACTTTATCATGTTAATATCGCGTTCTAAACGTCGAAGTTAACATTCAAAAAGCCGCTTAAATCATCAATTGATTTAAGCGGCTTTTATTTTATTATGCTTTATCGATTGTAATAATCAAATCTTGTGTTTGAATACTGTCACCAGCTGAAACGTAAATATTGCTTACCGTTCCATCAAATGGTGCTTGTATTGTAGTTTCCATTTTCATTGCTTCAGTAATGATAAGTGCATCACCTTGTTTCACTTCATCACCTTGTTTTACTTTCACTTCTGAAATTGTACCAGGCATTTGAGCACCGATATGAGATTCATTACTTAAATCTGCTTTTTGTAATACTGCCTCAGATACTTTAACATGTTCATCTTTAACGTATACTTTTCTTGGCTGACCATTCAACTCATAGTATACCCAACGATGACCATCTTCGTATACATGACCAATAGAAAGTAATTTAACGATTAAGATCTTACCTTTATCAATTGTTATTTCTACCGTTTCATTTTTCTTCATACCGAATAAGAATGTAGGTGTATCTAACAATGATAAGTTTCCGAAGCTTTCATATGTCTTAATATATTGTTCGTAAACTTTAGGATAAATGGCATAACTGATTAAATCTTGTTCCGTTACTTCCTCTTGTTGTTTAGCTTGTAACTCTTCACGCAATGCATCAAAATCAACAGGCTCTAATAATTCACCTGGTCGTTTTTCAATTGGTTGTTGCCCTTTTAAGATGACTTTTTGTAATTCTTTATTAAAGCCATTTACCGGTTGACCAATTTCACCTTTAAAGAATGAAACTACTGATTCAGGGAAATCTAGTGAACGTCCACGTTTAATAACACTTTCTTCATCTAAATCATTTTGAACCATGTATAATGCCATGTCCCCAACTACTTTAGAAGAAGGTGTTACTTTTACGATATCACCAAATAATAAATTAACACGTTTATACATGTCTTTAACTTCATTAAATCTTTCACCTAATCCTAAACTCTTAGCTTGTTGACCAAGGTTAGAATACTGTCCACCTGGCATCTCATGTTGGTAAATTTCAGTATGTGGAGAACGAATATCACTTTCAAAATCCGAATAATAGTTTCTAACTGTATCCCAATATTGAGATAATCTTTCAAGCCCATCAATATTTGTTCTAACATCTCTTTCATTACCACTTAATGCGTAGTATAAAGAGTTAGCTGAAGGTTGTGATGTTGTACCACTCATACTTGCTACTGCAGTATCAATAACATCGACACCTGCTCTAATCGCACTTTGATAAACAAGTAATCCGTTACCGCTCGTATCATGAGTATGTAAATGGATTGGAATATCAATTTGTGTCTTCAATTCACTAATTAGTTCATAAGCTGCTTTAGGTTTTAACAATCCAGCCATATCTTTAATGCCAAGGATATGTACACCTTCACGTTGTAATTCTTTAGCTAGATTAATGTAATACTCTAAAGTATATACGTTAGATCTTTGTGGATTTAAGATATCGCCTGTGTAGCAAATCGCACCTTCAGAAATTTTACCTGATTTTTGTACCGCTTCATTTGCGACTTTCATTTGATCTAACCAGTTTAATGAATCGAATATTCTAAACACATCGATTCCGGCTTCGGCACTTTCTTTAACAAATTTTTCAATCACATTATCAGGATAGTTTTTATATCCAACTGCATTTGATGCTCTTAACAACATTTGGAATAACACATTTGGAATTTTTTTACGTAAGCGTGTTAAACGTTCCCATGGATTTTCTTTTAAGAAGTTGTATGCCACATCAAATGTTGCACCGCCCCACATTTCTAATGAAAATGCGTCATTTAAATATTTAGCTGTTTCAGGTGCAATTTGTAACATATCGTATGTTCTCATACGTGTTGCTAATAATGATTGATGTGCATCTCTAAACGTCGTATCCGTCAATAATACTTCTTCTTGTTCTTTTAACCATTTACTTACGCCTTCAGGTCCATGTTGTTCTAGAATTTGTTTCGTACCTGATAATGATGCAATTTCTTCATTAGATACTTCTTCTAATTTGAACTTTTCAAAGTGTGGTTTTTCTCGTTTTTCAACACCAGGGAATCCATTTACCGAAATGTTCCCGATATATTGTAACGTCTTTGTACCTCTATCTCTAGTCGGTGTAATATCAAATAGTTCTGGGTTGTTTTCTAAGAATTTAGTTGTATATGTACCCTTCGCGAACTTCTCGTGATTTACCACATTATATAAGAATGGAATATTTGTTTTAATACCTCTTATTCTCATTTCTTTAAGAGAACGTAGCATTTTTTCAGTCGCTTGTCTTAATGACATAGCATGTGTTGAAACTTTCACTAATAATGAATCGTAATAAGGTGAAATTTCTGCACCTTCGAATCCATCACCAGCATCTAGTCTTACACCGAAACCACCACTTGAACGGTAAGCAATAATTTTACCTGTATCTGGCATGAAGTCATTTAATGGATCTTCAGTTGTGATACGACTTTGAATTGCGAAACCTAAAGTAGTAATGTCTTCTTGTTGTGGCATTTCAATTTTGTCACCAAATAATGATTCACCTTCAGCAACTAGAATTTGCGTCTTAACAATATCAATACCTGTTACCATTTCAGTAATGGTATGTTCTACTTGTACACGTGGGTTAACTTCAATAAAGTAGAATTCATCACCAGATACTAAGAACTCAACCGTACCTGCATTGACATATCCGATTTTCTTCATTAAGTCTAATGCGACATTACAAATACGATGTCTCAGTTCATCACCTAATGAAACAGATGGTGCAACTTCAACGACTTTTTGATGTCTACGTTGTACTGAACAATCTCTTTCATATAAATGAACTAAGTTTCCGTGTTCGTCACCTATGATTTGAACTTCAATATGTTTTGGTTGATCTATGTATTTTTCGACATAAACTTCACTATTTCCGAAAGATTTTCCAGCTTCTGATTTAGCTCTTTGGTATGCATCTTCTAATTCACTCGCATTATTGACGATACGCATGCCTTTACCACCACCACCTGAAATGGCTTTGATGATAACTGGGAAACCGTGTTCTTTTGTAAATGCTTCTACTTCCTCAAATGATTCAACCGCACCATCAGTTCCTGGAATAACTGGAACATCTGCAGCTATAGCTGTCGCTCTAGCTTTTACCTTATCCCCAAACATGTCTAAATGTTTAAGTTCTGGTCCGATAAATTTAATACCTTCTTCAGCACATCTCTTAGCGAATGTTTCATTTTCACTTAAAAAGCCATACCCCGGGTGAATCGCATCGACGCCTGCTTTTTTGGCAACTTTTATAATTGCTTCTATATTTAAATAACTTTCAGTTGGCCCTAGGTTTTCATCTACTAAATAAGACTCATCTGCTTTATATCTATGCAATGCCCCTAAGTCTTCATTAGAATAAATCGCTACCGTTTCAATATCTAACTCTGTTGCTGCTCTAAAAATTCTGATTGCAATTTCGCCTCGATTGGCTACTAATAATTTATTTATTTTGCTCATATTTGGAGGCTCCCCTCAATGTATTTGAATTTTCTAAAAACAATATATTAGTCCATTATATAAAAATTGCGGATTATATTCTACTATAATCCGCAATTTTTATATAATTTATTAATTTGATTGATTAATTATGCATTTATCTCGTGCTTTGACGACTCTCAATTCTTATCTGTTTAGCCGTTAATAATAGTATACCTGTCGCGATACTTAAGCTTAACATTGAGGATCCACCAAATGTCATAAATGGCAATGGAACACCTGTTAAAGGAATTGTTCCTGAAATACCAGCTAAGTTTACAAAAGTTTGAATACCAATATAGCTTGAAATACCTACACATACTAATTTAAAGAAATATGAATCCGTAAGGGCTGCATATAAGAAACCTTTATATACAATGAACCCAAGTAATCCTATTATGAATAACACGCCGACTAAGCCTAGTTCTTCTGCAATAACTGCAAAAATAAAGTCTGTATGCGGTTCAGGTAAATAACCTAATTTCATTATGCCATTACCTAGCCCTTTACCAAAGAGACCGCCGTTACCGATTGCTAATAATGAATTAGCTAAGTGATATCCAATACCGCTTTCGTAGTTGAAAGGATTTTCAAGTACATGAAATCGGTCTGCTTGGTGTTGTGACAGAATGCCACCTTTAAACACTATACTAAAGATAATGAGTAATACAACACCTGCAAAAATTGGACCAGACCATTTTAAAATTGCTTTAATACCAATACCTGAATATGCGAAGATACATAATACGATCATACATAGTATCAACGCTTGACCTGTATCATTTTGTAATAAGACTAATCCAATACAAGTACCAATTAAGAATAAAGGCATCATCAGTGCAAGTTTAAATTGTTTAAGTCGATTTCGTCTTTTATCAATAATGAATGATAAGTATAAAATCATTGCAACTTTCAATATTTCAGATGCTTGTAAGTTCATAAAACCTAAGTTAATCCAACTTTTTGCACCGTTAATTGTCGTACCAACAAGTAAAGTTAACACGAGCAAACCAAATATTGTAAATATAACAATTTGTTGTACTCTTTTATTTTTTAAAATGTTAATGTGCATAAAATACGACATAAAAAACACAATAAAAAATCCAACTATACAATATAGTAACTGCCTCACAAAAAAGTAAGTACCCGATACTGGGATACCACCTGTTAAAGTACCTTTTGTAGCAGCTACCATACTTGCGCTGTATACCATCACTAAGCCAATGAATGATAAAATGATATAAGTAATTAACAATGTGAAATCTATGTATTTTGAGTAATTCTTAATGTACTGGAAAAACCTCTTAATATATTCCATCGACTCATTCCAATTCTAAAAAAATAAGTCTAAAGAAAGATTTCTCCTCTCTAGACTTTGTATAATTTAAGCATTTGTGAAAGCATCATGCAATTTAGATAGTTCCTTTTCTAAACTTGCCATAAGTGTCTGACCCTTTTCTCTATCAACAAGTCCAATTTGTACTGCAAAATCTACTTCCTTTTGAAGACCAAACATTTGCGTATCTAAAACTTCCTCATATAAAGGACATTGTGGCATAGTTAAGTTGTCCATTTGTACCTTTATTAACTGAAGGATTTTTTCAGAATCGTTATATAATTGGTCATATGCCCTTTGACAAATTTCTGAATCGTAATGCATGACATACTCCCCCTTAATCTTTTTTAAGTTTCTATACTTATAAAATTTTAGACTACAAATCTGAAAATTGCAAGCGAAAACAGAAGGTTATTAATTACAAATATGTTAAAATTGAATTGTGAGATTGATAGGAGTGAAAAAATTGATACAAATTAAAGGAAATACGAAGTTTAATATTACGTTAGATGCAACAACATGGATTTTTGATGATCGCAAAGTAAAAATTGAAGATTTAGAGCAAGGTATCTTTAATGGCGAAAAGCCAATTGAATTTGAAAATAATGTTGCATGGAACCGTGCAATCCTTGAAGGTGCTACAAATCCTCCAACATTAAATAGTGAAACAACTTATAAAAGACGTTCATTTTTAAAAGATACTTATGTTATAAATGCGATGCCTTTTATCAAAAATGCTGAACCAAATGAAAACGCTACAAAAGTAGTCTTAAAAAATGATCAAGATTCAATTGATATTCCAATTGAACAATGGCCATATTTATTTTTCCAATTCTCTAAAGAAGGAAAAATGATATATAAAGATGGTAAAATCGACGCTTTTACTTATGATCAAGAAAATGGTTACCAAAATAAATTCAGTTATGTTTCAGACATAGAGGTTGTTTAACCATGATTATGAAAGTAAAATGTATTATTTGTGATTCTGTCGTTAATTTAGATTCTAAATCTAAAGAAGCAAAAAGATTAAGAAATCACCCAATCCGTACATTTATGTGCGATGATTGTAAAGCAAGACTTGATAAACCTAAATCAGAATACAAATAAAAAAGGCAGCTCTTAGGCACTGCACCCTTACTAAGGAAGCTCAATAAAAACACTATTTTCTAGGCTGCTAATTCCCTATATTCTATAGGGGATAAGTAGCCTAGTTTTTGTTGAATTCTAACTTTATT